>JAISWV010000303.1 GCA_031270755.1 Synergistaceae bacterium | reverse complement strand
TGGACAGCACCTCGATTCTGCGTTTGTCCAATGCGTCGGAAGCGTTGGAGATCAGCTCCCTCAAAAAAATCTCCTTGTTGGAGTACACGGAGTGGATCATCATCTTCAGAAGCTCCGCGTCCTCCGACTGAAAAAAATGCTTCTCCTGTGCCATTCGCCTCATACCTCCCAGAAACAAAAATTTGAAACAAAAAGGGCTCCTATCGAGGAACCCTCTTTACATTTTTTTAGATTATATCGCTTAATTGAAGAGGCGCAACGGTTGAAAATTTTATACTTCATCCCCCTGAGCTTCACCTCGAGCTTCAATCGGCCCTTCAATCGGTCTTCCCTTTTACACGGCGCTTCCTCCGCTTTCCTGAAACCACGGCCGCTTGCCGTCGCCAGCGGTGCCGGGTTGTCCAATGCAATGAAGTCGAAGAAGTGAGGGGTAAGTGTTAATATAATATTAATTGTGTATAGAATTATGCACTGGAGGTTAAAAGCGATGCGTCGAAAGATGACGATTACACTGGATGAGGCCGTGTACGAAGAAATGTACCGTATGATGGGCAGGCGAGATATGAGTCGATTTATCGAAAATTTGGTGAGAGTGCATGTGATGGATCTGATGGATACGTCCCTTGATGAAGGATATTTGGCTATGGCAGAGGATGAAGAGCGCGAAATTGAGGCTATGGAGTGGTGCAACGCGTTTGCCGGAGAGATGGACAGTGAAACGCGGTGAAGTTTGGTGGGTGGAGTTCGATCCGGCTGTCGGCAGTGAGGTCTGCAAGACACGGCCGGCGGTTATCGTGAGCAATGACGCCGCTAATCGGCATTTGGCGCGGGTTGTGGTGGTGCCGGTGAGCAGCAGCACGAGTCGAATATATCCTGGGGAAGCCGTGGTAACGGTCGCTGGGCAGAACAGCAAGGCGATGGCCGACCAGATAATGGCTGCGGATAAGTCGCGGTTGAAAAATCTGCTTGATACTCTCTCATTGATACTCTCTCAACGATTGACATGTTGGCTGTCGAGGACGCGATAAAGATTCATCTGGCGTTGCCTCGATAGGAGTCACGGTTTATGTGGTGTCGATACTACCACTCACCGAAAGCCGCCCGAATCGCAGGTGGCTTTCATAATCTCAATTCGTTCATATCGTTCATATGCCTTACTTGCGCGAGTCTGGGACGCACCCAACCGATCAGGTAGAGGCTTCCGCAGACGACTACGACTTGGTTTTCCCGGGAGGCGGCGGCAATGGCGTCCAGAGGATTTTCGAACCCGGCGACGATATTGCGCCACTGTTTACACCGTGCGGCATCTACGACCCTCTCCGGCGAAAGACCGCGCTCCATGCCGGGAACGCAAGTCGCGTAAAAGGCGGCGCGCAGCCCTGCCAAAGCATCGAGACACGCCGGATAGTCTTTGTCTTTCATCACCCCGTAAACGACGCCGACTTTTTTGTTTCCCCACAATTCGGCAACGCTCTCGGTCAGTTTTTTCACGCCGTCCAGGTTGTGCCCTCCGTCCAAGACCACAAGGGGGTCCCGGGAAACGACCTCCAGCCGGCCCGCCCACTTGGCGCGCCACATCCCCTGCCGTATCGCGGGCTCCGTCAAACGACCGAAACGCCCCCTCAGGCAAGAAAGGACGGACAGGGCCAAGGCCGCGTTGGCGGCCTGATAACGTCCGATCAGCTTTGTGCGGACCTGGTTCAACGTCAAATTGGGAGCGGAGAAATCGAACGTGCAGCCCGTCTCCGTGACGTCGACCGCATCGATTTTCGCGTCTTCGGAGACGATGAAAGGCTGGGCTTCCACGGCGGAACAAAATCGCCGGAACTGGGGAACGAGTGTTTCCACGTCTCCCAAATAGCACGCCGGGGTGCCGCGCCGGACCACGGCAAATTTTTCTCCGGCAATTTTTTCCAAGGTATCTCCCAAGTACTCGGTGTGATCCATCGATATAGAGGCGACCGCCGTACAGGCTATTTTCGACAGCAGATTCGTCGCGTCGAGTCTCCCGCCCAAGCCCGCCTCCACCACCGCCACGTCCGCTTTTTCCTCCTCGGTCAACAAAAAAGCCGCGGCGGTCACCAACTCGAAGTAAGAAGGAGGGTCCTCTCGAAGGGCGCTCTGCCGGACCGCACGTATCGCTTTTTCGGCGCACGCCATCCATCGCTCGGGCGGTAAGGGGTGCCCGTCGACCAACAGCCGCTCTCCGGGGCTTTCCAAATGGGGGCTGGTGTACAGCGCGGTCCGATAGCCCGCTGTCTGAAGGACGGAGGCGAGAAACGCGCAGGTGGATCCTTTTCCATTGGTCCCCACCACGTGAACGGCGGGATATTTGCCCTGAGGGTCGCCCAAAAGGGACAACAAGAGCCCCGCCCTGTCCAGTCCAGGACGTATCCCCGGAGACGCGTGCCGCCCGATCAGTTTTTCGACGTCGTCGAAAGAAATCAACTTTAAAACTCCTTTTCATTGTCTCGGATAAGTTTAGCACGGTTGCATTTAGAGAGCCGTCCTCAAAGCAATTCGCCAAAAAATCAAAAAATGCTTTTGGGCACTCCCATGTTCAGCCACCGTACAACCTTGCCCAAGACCTCCAGATACTCGATCTCGTCTTTGGCGATCCAGATCGATTGAAAGTTGTTGTTGGCCGGACGCAGCTCGACCCGGCCGTCTTTATAAAAAAGAATCCCCTTTACCGAACAGCGGTCGTTCCATTTGACATAAGCAATGTCCCCGCTGCGAACCTCCAGGTTGGGATTGACCAGAATCAAGCAGCCATCGGCGATGTTGGCGCCGATCATGCTTTCGCCTTCCACACGCACGAAATAAGGCTTCCGCGGGCCGGTGGGTCCCCCGGATTCCAATATCGGCCAGGGCATCCACTCTTTGACCTCCGCTTCCAAGTTATCCCAATCGAAACCGTTTCCCGCGCAAGCTTCTTGATCTAAAACAGGGAGGTACAGCTGGGGCGGAACGACCGGTTCCGGTTCCCAGGGTTCCGTGGAGCGCGGAGCGTCTTCCAGGTTGTCCATCAAATACGCGACACTCACTCCCAATGCCTGCGCAATTTTATGTTTCATCGCGTCTTTGACGCCAATACTTCCGACCTCGTAGCGATATAACGTATTGGGGTCCACATCGATCAATCGGGCCAATTCCGGGCGTTTCATCCTCTTTTTCTCTCTGCAGGCTTTGATCCTTTCCCCAATAACCAATTCTATCGACTCCTTTCGCGGCATAGACATTTCCTCCTTCTTTACGTTCTACGACGATACTACGCCATACGCAATTAAAAAGTCAATAGATCCTTCGGCAGCGGAACAAATGGCCTTGACTCGATACTGTTTCAGTAGCATAATAAAAGTAATGCGACTGAAAAAGTAGCAATCATTGATTGTTGAAAATCGAAGAAAATCGAAACGAGGTGCGGCGTAATGACGACGTGGACATGGGGTTATCTGGCACAACAATTTATCATGTTGTTTTTGTGGCTTCTTCTGTTATGGGCGGTCTACGGGGAAATTCGCAAATGGAACGCGGATGAAAGCGAAGTCTTTACCCTCAAAAAACGGCGCCGCAAAACAGGGCGAATATCCCGTCAATTCTTCGAAAAATTTCCTCTCGAAGCTCGTCCATCGGCACTGCAAGAGGAAAAGTTTCCTCGCCCTCGCCGCTTCCCATCATAACCGCGATAGGCTTCAGCGACGAGAAATTTTCGCAGGCGATTTTATAGAAAGTCCTAAGCGTACGCACAGTGATGTCGAAAGTTGGCCGCCCAGCCAATGAGCGGCCTCCTGCTCCATAAGAAAAAAAGAAAAAAGTATTGAAGACTTACTTGCCGAAAATCACCAGATAGACCGACATATCGTTTTTCACGAGAAAATCGTTGATAGCGGCAATGGCGACACTCAGAGCCCCGTCCTTCGGGTAGCCGAAAATGCCGGAGGAGATCAGAGGAAAGGCGATGGACCTGCAGCCGTGTTTTTTGGCCAGCTCCAGAGAATTGAGATAGCACGAGCGCAGCAGCTCCGCTTCTCCGTGCTTCCCGTCGAGCCAGACGGGCCCGGGGGTGTGGATGACGTATTTCGCCGGAAGCCGGTATCCTTTCGTGATGACGGCTTGTCCTGTTTCGCAGCCGCCGATGGAGTCGCATTCTCTTTGCAAGTCTTCCGCTCCCGCAGCGGAAAAAATCGCGCCGCAGACGCCTCCCCCCATCTGGAGCGCGGTATTTGCGGCGTTGACGATAGCGTCCACTTCCATTTTGGTGATGTCGTTTCGGACAATCTCAAAGGGCATGGCGAAACTCCTCCATTCTAATCTCAACTTCTCCATTTCTACTTTCTTTTTTCATCCATAATGATACCACTAGAGCTGCGGTAGCGCTCGAAAGTCAAAAGTGGTCAAAAGTATTTGCCCTGAATATGCGGCGTCGAACTTGTATAGCTCCCTTTTTTATGGTAAAATACAAAATCAAAAATCAAGTCAAAAAATTTCCATTTTGTGAGGGGGAGTGCAGAAGGGTACACTTATTTTATGAATGCCTGTCAAGGGAAAAGAATCACTGCGTAAAGCACAGCTTCTGACACTTAGGTCATAACATGAAAGGATG
>JAISWV010000242.1 GCA_031270755.1 Synergistaceae bacterium | reverse complement strand
CCGACCTTCGTCCCCACCACCCCTACCAAGCGGGAGATGAAGGCCTCCACGCCCCAGAAACAGCCTCCCGCGAGATAGATCTTTTTGAGCGCGTTTTCATTGAAATCTTTTTGCGGCATTGACGAATGTCCTCCTATAATGGTTAATTTTCCTCCGAAAACCTGCGCCAGAATTTGCGGAGTCTTGCGCCGATGTGCTGCTCGTATCCCAGCTCTCCCGGGTAGTAGTAGCGCCTGGGTTTTTCCATGTACTGCTGAGGCAGCCAGTGGCGTGGGTCATCGTGGGGGTAAAGGTAGCCGCTCGCGTCGGGTTTCAGATGATGGGGAACGGGCTGGAGCTCTCCTTTTTCGATCTCGGCGGCGGCCTTGTCCACCGCAAGATAGGCGCTGTTGCTTTTGGGCGCGGAGGCCAGATAGATCACGGCCTCCGACAAAATGATCCTGGCCTCGGGCAGGCCCGTCATATCCGCCGCGTAGGTTGCGGACGCGGCCACTTGAATCGCCGCGGGGTCGGCCAGGCCGATGTCCTCGGCGGCAGAGATGAGAATGCGGCGGCAGATGAACCGTATATCCTCGCCCCCGGCCAAAAGACGGGCCAGCCAGTAGACCGCGGCGTCGGGGTCGGAGCCGCGGATGCTTTTTATCATGGCGGAGATGATGGAGTAGTGGTCGTCTCCCTGCCGGTCGAAGCGGATGGCGGCGCTGCCCACCGTCCGCGTGACGGAGGCGTCGGTCAAGGTCGTCCCTCCGGTCGCGGCCACGAAAGACGCCGAAGCCTCCAAGCGGGTCAGGGCCTGTCGCACGTCTCCTCCGGAGGAGACCGCGATATGGAGCAAAACCTCGTCCGCCGCCTGAACTTCCAAATCCCCGAGCCCGCGCTCTTTGTCCGAAAGCGCGCGCCGGAGCAGCGGCAAAAGATCCGAAGCGGCAAGGGGCTGCAGGTCGAAAACCACCATTCGCGAAAGAAGCGTCTTGTTGATCTCGTAGCGGGGGTTTTCCGTGGTCGTCCCGATCAAGATAAGGTCGCCTTTCTCCACGGAGGGCAGAAGGACGTTCTGCTGCGAGCTGTTGAAGTGGTACAGCTCGTCGACAAACGCCAGAGCGCAGGCGCCACCGCTCATGGCTTTGAGGCGCTTGGCCTCCTCGACCAGGTCTCGTAGCTCCGCAACCTTCGCCGTGACCGCGTTGATCTCCAGAAGGCTGCGCTCGGTGCGTTTCGCGATCAGCCGGACCAACGTCGTCTTGCCGACGCCCGGCGGGCCGTAGAGAATGCAGCTGGGCACCCGCCCCGTCTCGATGAGGCTTCTCAGAGGCGCGCCTTTGCCCATCAGGTGCGACTGCCCGCAGTATTCGTCCAAACTTTGCGGCCTCATCCGTTCGGCCAAAGGGGTATCCCGGGTTTTCATCATTGTCTCGAATCGAAAGCTTCGAGGGCTTCCACGAAATCGTTGACTGTCGCGTAGGCGAAGTCCGCCAGGCATTCCCACTCCGCGCCGCCGCCCCGCACCAAAACAGACGGAATGCCGGCGTTTCGGGCCGCTTGAAGATCGTAAACGAAATCCCCCACCATAACGCAGTCACGCAGGTCGACGCCGAGCCTTTCGGCGGCCAGCGCCAACGCCTTGGGGTCCGGCTTGACGCAGGGGTCCTCCCGGCTGAGTACAACGGCGGGCAGGGCGATGCCGCAGCGCTCCGCGGCCAGTATTATGGAGTCCCGGCAGTTTCGCGAGACCACGGCCCACGGCTTTCGTGCCTTACCGGTAATTTTCCTGCCCCCGCCCCCGGCCAGCCATGCGATCAGGTCCTTCGCCCCTTCGACGGCCGCCGCTCTTTCCGCGCCCTCGATCTCGATTCTGCGAATTTCCGCCATGACCTCGTCACGCAGAGGCTCTGGAAGCTCTGCTGCCGCCTCCAGCAGAGGAACGGGAATGGACGCCTTGTCTTTGGCGAAATATTTTTGCCGCAGGGGCTTGAAGTCCAGCCGAGTGTCGGCCAGAACCCCGTCCCAGTCCAGAATGAAAGCGCTGGCCTCCGCCGGGTGCCGGATATATGTTCGATTGGATGCTTGATTGGCTGCATTGCTGTTTTGCGGCATGAAAATCCTCCCTTATTTGAACAAAACCGCGTTAAAAAACTGCGGTTAACGTCGGCCTCGGAGTACCCGTCCCAAGAACAAAGCGCCCTCGAACAGGAGATAAAGGGGAACGCCCATCATGACCTGCGAGACGACGTCGGGCGGAGTGAGGATGGCCGCCAGCAAAAAGATCGAGAAGACGATATGGGGCCGGTAACGGGCGACGCTCTCGGGCGAGACGACACCCGCCGTCAAAAGCGCCAGAAGGGCCAGAGGCGCTTGGAGCAAAAGGCCCGCCGCGAGCATCAGGTCGAACAAAAGCACCAGGTATTCCCTGAGGCTCCAGAGTTCCTTCACTCCGTCCCCCGCGCCGAAGGACAGGAAGAACCCGAACACGAAGGGGGCCAGAAAGCGATAGCACAACACCGCGCCCAGGATGAACAAAACGGGCACGCCGAAGAGCGCCCCGGTCACGCAGCGATATTCTTTGCCGCGCAATCCCGGCCATAAAAAGAGGGCCGCCTGCACGCAAAAAAACGGAATGGTGCACACCGCTCCTGTCCAGGCCGAAAGATGGAGGTAAGTCATGAACTTCTCGGCGGGAGCGAAGGCGTGGAGCTCCACTTGGAAAGCGGCCAAGGGCGCGGAGAGAAAGGCGACGATACGGGAGGAAAAAGCGAACGCCACGAGGGTCGTGATGAAAAAAACAACCAGCACGGAGATAATGCGTTTTCGCAGTTCTTCCAGGTGAGGTTCCCATTCGTGGGACGCGATGTTTTCCACCAAGTGACAAACCCGTCCTCAGACGTTTTCGCCGCCCTTGGCCTCCGCTTTGTGAGGTTCGGCCCCGCCGGGTTCAGCTCCATTGAGCGCAGCTCCATTAAGCTCAGCTCCATTGAGCGCCGACTTGAACTCGCGGATGGCGCTTCCCGCAGCGCGCCCCACCTCCGGCAAACGTTTCGCCCCGAAAAGCACCAGCGCCAGGACGATCAACAGAACAACTTCGCCCATCCCAATATTCATGGTATACCTCCTAAATTCAAACTCAGGGGGTGAATGAAACCCCCGGCCGTTTTTCTAAAAAGGAAAGTCGTCGCCCACCGCGACGGGAAGAGGTAACTTTCCGTCTTCTTTCTCCGACGGGCGCATTCCCGGCGTCGAAACCTGCGGAGAAATCCCAGTCACGACGAAAGCCTTGGGGACGGCCGGGCAGACGTTGAAACATCCTCCGCACCCGATGCAATATTCGGCGTCGAATACGGGAACGGTCAGGGGGGACCCGTCCGGCGCGGTGTCGCCCAAAGGCACCATCCGAAGCGCGTGAGTCGGGCAGACCTCCGCGCAGGCTCCGCAGGACTGCCGCCTCGTGATCACCACGCAGTTCGCCCGGGTGAAGTCCGAGAGGGCGATCCTCGTCCGCTGCTTTTCGTCGCGGCGCAGCGGAAGCAGCGCCTCCGTCGGGCAGACGTGCCCGCATTCCGTACAATTATACTGGCAATACCCGCGGGTGTAATCCAACTGAGGGCGGAAATTTCGGTCGGCCCGTATGATCCCCACGGGGCAGGCCGCGGCGCAGGCCAGACACCCGATGCAACGCGAGGAGAAATGGGCGGCGTCCACCGCGCCGGGCGGTCCGACCCTGTCGATAAACATAAACCCTCCCGCGTCGGAGAGGCCGCTCCTCCAAAAACGCTTCAGATCCCGCAGAGCCGGGCCGACCAGGTAACTCAGGCCCGCCAGATAGATGAGAGCCGAGCCGCTTTTTTGAAGAAACGCCCGGCGCTCCCCGCGTTCTTTCATCGCGCGTTCTTCCATCGCTCTGGCGGGCGGAACGAACCCGTAGTCCAGGGCCCCCACGGCGCAGGACCCCGCGCAGCTCAGGCACAATATACAGCGATCCCGCTCCAGGGTTTTGTTTTTCGCGTCCACGCAGTTCATGGGGCAGGCACGTTCACAATTGCCGCAGGAAACGCAAGTTTCGCGGTCCAACTTCATGCCGAAAAGCGACGTGCGGGAGCACAGGCCCAAAAGCGTTCCCACGGGGCACCAATCGCAAAAACGACGCCCTCTGACGGCGGCGAAGGCCAAAATGACCGCGAAGACCGCCAGGTTGGCCCAGACCAGAGGAGCAGCGGACCTTTCCGTGAGGAGGACGAAAAGCCCCCGCGCTCCGTGACCGAAGTGCGCTATGGGGTCCATGAAGGCAAAAAACGGGAAAACGGACAAGAAAAACCCCACTCCGGCCAGACAGGGAATGAGATAGCGCAAGGACCGGGGGGACACGTATTTCGAAGGGAAAAGTTTTTTCCGCTTTCGCCCCTCGGCCAGAGTCGTCAGCCTTCGAACGACTTCCTGGGCCGTTCCCAGGGGGCAGGCGGCGGCGCAATACCAGCGTCCGAACAGGGCAGCCACAGCCAGCCACACGAGCACGACGGCTCCGAACACGGCGTCGCGGGCCAGAGCGCCGGAAAACTGCCCGTCCATCAAAAAAACCCGGACGCCTCTCCACTGGAGCAGCGAGGACGTGAAAACCCGAATAAAAAGAGCCAGCGCGCCCACCGCCACACACAAACGCGCCCAGGACAGAAGTTTGTACCTGAGGCGTTTTCGCTCTGGGTTTCCCGGCATGTTACAGAACCAGGCGTTGGATTTTCAGCTTGGTCAGATCGATCTGCCCGAATCCGGCTTCCGCGGCGAGGCGGATGTGGCCGATCTCTCGGGGCTCGCGTCCCAGGAGCCGTGCCGAAGCGGCATCCGCCGCCACGATGTCGGGGGACAGAATCAAGGTGTTCATGGCGGCGATGTCGTCCCGGGAACCGCCTCTCGGTCCGTGGCGCGTGATGACGCGATGGGCGTCCACGATACTCAGGTCGGGCTTGCGGACGTAGAGAAAATCCGCGATGCACGCCTGAAGGCCCTTGGAATGGTACTCTCCCCGGTTCCAGACGCACCCCATCAAGTTCTTCACGGCGATGCTGACCCCCGCCCCGCCGTGGTGCTTCAGCACGGGGATATCAATCAAGACGTCGCTCTCTAAAAGCGCTTCGTGGACTTGCGTCGTCTTCAGCACCGACCCGGCCAGGTCCACTTTCTGGTAGTACCCCTCGCTCTCCGCCGGGGCGTGGACCCCGCCGGAGGCCTTGACGGCCGCCCCGACGCCGCTGGTGCTCCACGAGCTCTCCCAGTACTCTATCGAATGATCCAGCACCACCACGCGCTTCGCCCCCGCGTCGAGACAGTGTTTTATCACTCGGGCCACGAGTTCGGGAGAGGTGTTGGCCGCGGAGTCCTCAGGGACATCCCAGGATACGTTGGGCTTGACGACCACGGTCTGACCGGATTTCACGAAACGGCCGATTCCCCCCAGCGCCGCGATGCCCCGGTCGAACATGACCTGGGGAGACGCCCCCTTCAGCGCGACGAGGTCGGGCGGTGCCTCGTCGGCCATGGCGCGGGAAACGCCGTTTCGGAGACCTTTGGGCAAACAAAGCACCCCTGCCCCCAGGCCGAGGGTCAGGGATTTTTTCAAAAATTCACGCCGTTCCATACAGATGACCTCCTTGCTTGAGCAGAAATTTTTTCCTTTTCCTTTTTTCCTGGTTCACGGGAGTTTGACGCAGGCGCGAGCCGGGGTATTCAAGATGCTTCGAAAATATGGGATAATTATATATCAAGCGGTACAATTGCATCTAAATAGCCATCCGCGATGGCAAGCCGGATAGGAGAGACTATTGTGATGTACATGAAGAAACCCGACAGCGAAGACCTCATTCCGGACTTCATGCAGGAGGCGATGGATTTCTTCAAAGCTTTGCTCGTGTACTTAGGCCCCCCAGCGTTGACGGCGTATTTTTTGCTGCGTTACCACCAGCGACCTTTGACGTTGTTTCCGTCCTATTACGTCCGTGCCGTGGTCACGATTTTCACCCGCCAGAACTTGTTTTACCTTCTTCACCTAGGACCGGCGCTGGTGCTCAGGTACCTGGTCTGCGGGGCGCGCTTCGGAGTGAAGGGAGGGCTGGCGGCCGCGATATTGATCGATTTCTTGTCGCTGGCTGCCATCTATCCCGTTTCTTCTCTGCGGAACCCCGAAGCATTGAAAAACATCTATCTTTGTGTCGCCCTTTGTCCGCTGTCGATGACGTTTTTCACGCTGCGCATCCCCCGGCTGCGCTTCTCGGGAGGGGTCGTCATAACTATTTTTATCGGGCTGCTGTGCTGGAGTTTTTTTAGGCATGATTTATGAACGATTATAAAAGACACATGAAAGGCGTTATGAGATATGAAATATCCTTGGCGGGGTCAGTTTTGAAAATTCCGCGGCGCAACGCGGTATAATTTATATATTGTTAGGTCGCATTTTCAGGGGGATGTTGGAATGCTGTACAGAAAGATGCCGCGTATCGCGGAGGAGCTGTCGATTTTGGGGTTCGGGTGTATGAGGCTGCCGACTCGCAACGGCGAGATCGACGAACCCACGGCCGTGCGGATGATGAATATCGCCATCGAAAGCGGCGTCAACTATATCGACACGGCTCGCCCTTATCACGGGGGAAAGAGCGAGCTTTTCGTCGGACGCGCTCTCAAGGGGGTAAGAGATAAAGTTCAGTTGGCGACGAAGCTGCCGAGCTGGCTGGTGAAGACCCGCGAAGACCTGGATTTTCATTTGAACGAACAGTTGGAACAGCTTCAGACCGACCATATCGACTTCTACCTGCTGCACGCCCTTTCCGCCGGCAGATGGGAGAACCTTTTGAAGTTCGGCGTCATGGACTTCATGGAAAAAGCGCGCGCCGCGGGAAAAATACGTTACATCTGTTTTTCGTTTCACGACGGCCTGGAAACGTTCAAAAAAATTATTGATTCCTATGCCTGGGATATGTGTCAAATTCAGCTCAATTTCTTGGACGACGACTACCAAGCCGGCGTGGCGGGCATGAAGTACGCTCACGGGAAGGGCACCGGCGTGGTGATCATGGAGCCTTTGAAAGGAGGGAACATTTCCATCCCGGTTCCCGCGGATCTTCAAAACGCGGCCAAAGCGGCGGAATACCAGAAGCCGACCCTGGCCGACCTGGGCCTGCGCTGGGTCTGGAACCACCCCGAGGTGGGGCTGCTGTTGAGCGGAATGAGCGCGCCGGAGCAGATGACCCAAAATATCGAAAGCGCGAAGAAGGGGCTTCCCGAGACCCTGACGCCGAAAGAGCTGGATTTCGTGAAGGCCGCGAAGAACCTTTTCGTCAGCCGCATGAAGGTTCCGTGCACCTCCTGCGCCTACTGCAAACCCTGCCCTCAAGGCGTGGACATCCCGCAATGCTTCGCGAACCTGAACAACGCGTCGATCTCCGGGAACTGGGAGGCCCAGAAGACCAACTACAACTACGTCTTGTCCGGCGACCGCGACGGCAGGAGAGCCGGTGCTTGCGTGGAATGCGGGGCGTGCGAGCCGAAATGTCCCCAGCACATTCCCATTCGGGAGAAACTCAAGGAAGTCGCCGCCGCCTTCGAGACGGACTGAAGACTGCGTGTGTTTTCATAGGAACTGGCGTAACAGACAAGGGAAGACGACGTCACTATATGGAAAATCTAGAAGACCTTATATGCCGGGCTTTATTGAGGAGGTCCATTTATGGCATATCGCAATCGCGGTACTGAAGAAGAGTACGAAAACTACTGGAATTCGGGACAAAACGGCAATCAGGAAGAATACGAGAAATATCTGCTCATCAAAAGCCGGCTGGAGGGCAAGACATATCGACCGCCCCGCGGCGACGAGAAAGGTGGGGAAAGAGGCAACTCGCTGCTGTCTTTTTATCCTCGCCTCAAAGTGGTGTTCGTGCTGCTGTTTTTCATTTACGTGACCCAGATCTTGGAGTCCTATGTGAAATGGGGATTGACGGGGCGCTTTTTAGGGGACGCGCTTTATGGGGGTGTCCTTTTGTCGGCGATGTGCTGGTATTTCATAAAACGCGATCCGGGGGAGGGGGTCATCGCTTTGATCCGGCAATTTCTGCCCAACGCTTCCATTTCTCCTTCGCTGCCTTATTGGCTGTTTCTCGTCGGCTGCCTTTTCGCGTCGTTGGACCCGAACGATTTTAAAGCTTGGGTCCGAGGCATGGAGCATCTTTCGCTCGCTTTGGGCGTGCCCGTGAATTGCGACGCCGTTTTGTCGCTGAACCTGCCGCGTATGCCCTTGCTGTTGAAGCTTGCGAGCAACCTGGCGGTGCTGTTCAGCGGCAGCCTTTTGCTTTTCGAAGCGGTGGCCTCCCGTCTTTCGCGATGAATCGGCAGCCGCAGTGTTGTCCGCAAAATGGCGGGTGGTATAAATAAATGAAAAACTTCAAGCATTTTTTCCGTTTTTTTCCGGTCTTCATTTCGGCCTTGGCGTCGCTGGCGTTTTCCGTTCCGGTTTTCGCGGACGGGGCGGGTTTTCACGTGGGGATCATGACGGGAAGCGCTTCGAGAAACGAGAACGGTCTGCTCGGCGCCCGGGTCGTGGTCGAGGAGTACGGTAGTGTATCCCGTGGAGGAGCCATCGAGCACCTGATCCACCCCAACGATTTCGTTTCGGAAATGGAGACGACCATCGACCGCCTTTCCCAGCTGGCCGACGATCCCAAGATGAAAGTCGTCGTGGTGAACCAGGCCGTTCCCGGAACTGCCGAAGGGTTCCGGCGCATTCGAGAGAGGCGTCCCGACATGGTTCTGCTTGCGGGGTCACCCCACGAAGCGGCCGACGTCGTCGCGGCCGAAGCGGATTTGGTGGTCAACATCGACACCGTGGCCCGGGGCTATCTGCTTGTTCACACCGCCAGGGAACTTGGAGCGAAGGTTTTCGTCCACCTTTCCTTTGCGCGCCATATGAGCTATGAAACCGTGAGCCGCTTTCACGCCGTCTTGAAAGCGGCCTGCGAAGACCTTGGGTTGGCCTTCGCCGCCGAGACGGTGCCGGACCCCGCCAGCGACGTGGGAGCCTCCGCCGCCCAGCAGTACGTTCTCGAGCGTTTTCCGGCGTGGCTCGATCAATATGGCCAGGAGACGGCTTTTTTCT
>JAISWV010000087.1 GCA_031270755.1 Synergistaceae bacterium | reverse complement strand
TAAGTACTAAATTTAGACCCTGGATTCCCGGAATTGTAACGATGATTTAAATGGATTCAAATGGAAGCATGAAAAACCAGATGAATCGACAGATTTCTTGACACGTGTCTCATTAGAATTCAAGGAATCCAGGTTGGATAAAATCACTATTATATTCACATTTTAGCTGTGTAAATTAAGTTTTTTTACAACCCGTATACGTGGATCGCCATTTCGTCGCAGATGTGCTCTTCTTGGAAAAGACGGTCGTACCAGGTTTTGGTTTCGTCCTCGTCCAAGATGAGCAGGTAGATTTCGTAGGGTTGGCGCGGCTTCGCGTAGGCAGCCACCTGGGTAACTCCGTGACGCACCACGGCTTCGTGGGATTGGGTCTTGTTGAAGAGACGGATTTCGACAACAAAACGCTCTTCGCGCCGTTCGCCGTTTTCCAGGCTATAGCCCCATCCCACGCTGATATCGACGCACCCGGTGGACATAGCGTAGTCGCACTCCATGCGGCCGCGATCCCCAAGGACGTAATGCAGGAAAGTGTGCAGCAAGATTTGAGCCAAAACACCCTGCAAATCGTACCGGCGTCCCCAGGCCAGAAAATAGTCGCAGTAAAGTCTTTGATAAAACTGGATCATCTCGCGAAAATTCAGACGCCTGTCGGGTTTGAGAAACTTGGCGCGGTCGACGACGTGAGCCAGCTCGTCTTTCAGGTTTCTGCCCACCACTTTGGGAATGATTTCCCGGTACATCGCGTTGGGTATTCCCCAACCCGTGGAGGATTTTGTGATCAGCTCCAGGTCTTCCAGGTAGTCCAGATCCTCCTGGCGGGGTTTCTTTTCCCATCTTCCGCCGATCAATATGGGAAAAAGCGTCTCCCGAACGCTGCGGGAGGAGAGTTTCATCGACAGTTGGTCCATGTAGATGTTCTGACGGGCGATGAAATGATCTTTAGCCGCGTCGATCATCCCGAAAGTGATGGACTTCGATGGGTCGTTCCCGAAGCCTATCTCGTACAGAGCCTCGCAAAGAAGGGCGTTTACCAACCAGGGGCGCCCTCCTGTCAAAGAATAAAGCCGGGAATAAACGGAGTCTTGAAAGGTCTGCCCCGTCTCCGCCGTGTACTGGTCGCACAATTCTTTGATTTCACCTTGGGTGAAATTGTAGAAGACGATAGTGCGGTCGCGGATGTCCGACCCTGACCGGCCCAGCAGATATTCGTCCTCGCCGATCTCTATGTTGCTGTCCCTTACGTCCCGAACGCCGCTTAAAATGACGGACTGGGGGAACATGCGCGGGCTGTTGATCTGACCTATACGAAGCTGCCGCAAGGCGGAGACCAGAGTTTTCCCCCTCAAAATGTCGATTCCGTCGACCAAGAACACGATAGGCGGCTTGGGCGGCTGCTCTTTGTACATCCATCGCTCGAAAAGCGCCACAAGCGCTCCGTCCGCCCCCGTGTGCTCCAATATGGGCGCGAAGTTCTGATAGGGCCAGGTGTCTTGAAATTCGAGCTCCACCTCTTGGGCGATGCGGCTCAAAATCAGCCTCATGCCCCGGTCGGTGTCGTTGCCCGCGACCTGGGCGCCCTCCACGTTGCAATAAATGCAACGATATTTCCCCTCTGCGTTGAGCTTCTTTTTTAGGGTCAGCAAAAAGGTGGTTTTCCCCGACTGCCGGGGCGAACACACGGAAAAATACTGCCCTCTCGAGATAAGGGTCTCGACCATGTGATAATCTATGCGCTTCAACGGATTCAGACTAAAGTGCTCCTGCTCTCTATTGGGACCTGTAATATTAAAATAGCGCATATTACGTTATACCCCTCTCGCGATATCGATTTTTGCCTTTTTGCCTTTTTACCATCTCAGTTTCTATCTTAGCGTCTTCTTGGCGAAGGCGTTGCCATTCTTGCTTAGTATTATAACCTCAAAAATATTATTAAAACCCTTTCTCTCTCTATTAACATTTCTTTAGGCGTTTGATGAAATTTCAGTGACCTTTCAGTAATGCCCTCGGGCAGGGAAGCCTTCACGAGAAAGCTTTCACAGGAGAGCCTGCAGGCTTGCAAAAAAAAGAAAAATTTTGTAAAGTATGACGGCTGGTATCTTGTGAGGAGGGCCCCAAAATGCGGAAACAGTACGAGATGAGGCGAAAGAACAAACAAGTGACGGATTCGAAGTGGATGGAGGCGATCCTGAAGCGGGGGCGGATGCTTCACCTCGGACTGGCCGGAGAAGACGGGTGGCCTTACGTTCTCCCGATAGGATATGGCTACGCGGAGGGCTCGATTTACGTACACGGCGCTCCGGAGGGCCATAAAAACGACATCTTGGCCGTCAACCCGAGGGTTTGTTTTCAGGTAGCGCTGGACGTGGAGCTTGCGGCGAGCGAAGCCGGCGCGAATTTCACCATGAAATACCGTAGCGTGACGGGTTTCGGACATCTTCGGACCCTGACGAACCTGGACGAAAAAAACGCGGCGCTGCGGATTCTTATGGAGCACTACGGAGGACCCCATGCGGATCTTGCGGAGAACCACGAGAAAGTATGGGTGGCGCGCCTCGACATCGAGAGCATGACGGGAAAAAACAGCGTTTATCCACTTTAAGGAATCTGCAAAGAATTCAGCGAGGCGGTTTGCAAAATACAAAGTTGGAGTTTTGCGCCTCTATTCAAGCCGCGCTTGTTGCGTTATACTCCCTACTAGTGTATCAATAATTTATGTCGTACACTTGATCCCCTTAGGCGGTGATAGCGTTGGATAGACATCGTATCGACGAGTTGGGCATCAGTTACGTGGAAAAGCTCTCGCTTTACGAAGAATATTCTTCTCGTATTCGCAATTTGGTTCAGGACTTGGTGGAGCGGGAAGACATCGAAATTTGCAGTATCGACGGCTGGGCCAAAGCCCCGGCCGAGCTCGTGAAATCTTTGAATGCCCATTACGAGGGGAACGATTCGTCGGGGTTGGACTCCATCTCGGACCTGGTGACGGTGCGGGTGCTGCTGCGTTTCCCCGAGGACGTCTACAAAGTGGAGGAGATCGTCTGCGCGGAGTTCGACGTGGACCTCGACCATTCCGTCCCCTCCAGCGGGTTGGAGGACCCCTTCCGTTTCGGTTATCCGGCCGTGCTCTACACGTTGACCCTCTCGGAAAGCCGCTCTTCTCTCCGGGAGTGGCGCAAATACAGAGGGCTCTCCTTCAGGCTGGAGCTTCGGACGGTGCTCCAGGAGGCCTGGGCGACCATTTCCCCGCGCGTCAACATGAACGTGGACTCCGTGTCCGAAAAAAAGCTCAAACGGAAGCTGGTTCGCTTGGCTGCGCTCCTGGAAGAAGCCGACGAGGGCTTCCTTTCTCTCTGGGAAGAGGTCAAGGACGTGGCCGTTTTGGTTCCCCCGACGCCGGAGCCTCGGACGGCGGGGGACGGGGCGGTCTCCGCGGAGCGTACCTACTCGGAAGAAGAGCTTTATACGTTTTTCAGCGAAGGCGACGTAGGGGACAACGTCCTCAACAAGTGGAGTTCCATGGCGATCAAAGCGGGGTTTCCGATCTTCGTCCCGTCGCCCAACTACCTCAGGGAAAGTTTTCAATTCCTGTACAAGGCCTTCCGCGCGGCGGGCATCGATACTCTATCCGAGGTGGAAAAATTCCTGGCCGAGCTGGACGAGGACGATCGGGCCCTTTTGCAGCTGCGGGCGATTCACGGCGCCTTCGAGAAGGAAAGCAGCGCGTGGAGGGTGGACGCCTTTTCCGCGTTGTTCCTTTTGGTGCTGAATTTGAAGTGGGACGTCTTGAAGGGGAAGGACCTGGTGCAGTTGGAAATCAAACGCGGCTCCGATCGCATCAGCGGTGTGGAGAGTTGACCTGCCGCCCGTATTTTCCGCGTTCGAACGCGCTCAGGTCAAAGTCGGATATGTGGTATGCGGACCGGGGAGGGGATGAGCCCTCCTTTTTTCGTGCGCTCTGTTATAGTACAATGTCAGGGTCATCTTGACGCAATGTTCCGGTAAGGGCTCATATGTCGTCGAATTTGGCCTTGACGTGAGTTGGATGTGAGTTAAATGTGTTCGTTTCGATATCACACATCTCAGGAGGGATGTATATGAGAAGCGCAATACTTTGGATGGTAGTTTCTTATCTTATCGGCTCTGTCCCCACCGGTTATCTCGCAGCCCGGCTGGTGAAAGGCATTGACATCCGCACGGTGGGCTCCGGCAGCATCGGGGCGACAAACGTGCGCCGCGTTATGGGGCAAAGGTGGGCCGTTTTCGTATCGATTACCGATATGCTGAAAGGAGCCTTGGCTCTTCTCGTCACGGCTACGTCGGCGGGTACGGAGCCTTGGATTCTTTCTCTGGTGGGGTTCGCTGTCGTCATGGGGCACGACTACCCCATCTGGCTGAAGTTCAAAGGCGGCAAAGGCGTTGCGACCACGTATGGCGTGGTGTTTTTCTTGTGGCCCTTCGCTTCCTTCGCCATAGCTCTTTTGAGCGGGGCGATCTGGTACGCCATCATGACGACCACGCGTTACGTATCTCTCGCCTCGATGATGTCTCTATTGGCTCTGCCCTTGTTTTTCTGGATGCTGGACGCGCCTTTCTCCTTCATTCTGGGTTCTCTCGTTCTGGCCCTTTTCGCGCTCTACCGGCACGGCACGAACATCGTGCGCCTCTCCCAGGGTAAAGAGAACAGGGTTTGATTTGCAATTTGCAGTTTGAGTCTGGGTCATGAAAATAACGGAGGCGGCTCTTTTTGAATCTTTGAGCGGCGAGGCGGCACGTTTTTTGGACGAAGACCCCTGCAACCGCATGGGAGCGGCGTGGGGCGACGAGCGCATGTGGGTAACCCCTCTCTTGGGCGCCGCGCGAGGAGACGACCCCCTCTTCGAGACCTTCAAAGAAAAGGTGGACGAGCGTCACTGGCTGCCGGCGGAGGCTTTCGCTGCGGGAGGGTACAAAGCGGCGGCAGGCGAGCTCTCCGTCGTCTCCTGGATATTGCCCCACAACCCCGTCACGAAAAAGGACAACGCGTCGCGAACGTGCCTGACGTCCGAGCGCTGGGCTCGCTCCCGCATCTTCGGAGAGACGGCCAACATGAGGCTTCGAGACCACATGACGGAGTTTCTCCGAAGCGCGGGCTACGAGGCTGTGGCTCCCATGCGGCTCAAGGGCTGGACCGAGCTGGCGTCGGAACGATACCTTTTCGTTTCCAATTGGTCGGAACGCCATGTGGCCCACGCCTGCGGACTGGGGACCTTCGGGCTCTGCGACGGCTTGATCACCCCGGCCGGAAAGGCGGTCCGCATCGGTTCGCTGGTGCTCCGCGCCCGACTCGCACCAACCCCGAGACCCTACGCACGTCACGACGAATACTGTCCTTTCAAAACGAAAAAAACCTGCGGAGCCTGTATCGGGCGATGCCCGGCCGGGGCGCTCTCCCAGCAGGGACACGACAAGATGAAATGCCGCGCTTATCTGCGTGAGAAGACCGCCCCCTACGTGGAGGAGAGCTACGGC
>JAISWV010000049.1 GCA_031270755.1 Synergistaceae bacterium | reverse complement strand
CGAACCGAAAAAATAAACCGTCCCCGAACGCATTGGGGAGGAAAGACTTTCCTCTCCTACTTTTCTAAACCTACCGTTTCGACGTTTTCTTGGACGCCTGCTCCTGTTCCTTGAGCTGTTCCGCCTGAACCTTCTGATCGTGTGGGCATTCGATCAAGGCAGTCGAAGATTCCGCGAGGTTGAGAGCCGACCGGGCCGTGATCAGCACGTTGAGCGGCGTGGGAGCCGCGATGGCGCTGCCTGCCGCCAAGCCGGCAATAGTCATATCCAAAACCATTTTCACTCCCTCTCGTAGGCACGAGATCTCGCCGGACTCAACCCTCGCGTAACCGGGCGCTGTCTCAGACGCGGCCCCGGAAGCCAAAGCCGCCGCCAACAAAACCACCGCCACCGCATTGACAATCTTCTTCATAATATTGACCTCCCTCTCTTAACCCGATATTCTTTTCGCCAGCTCAGATATCCTCGCCAGTTCTTATGATGGATCGATTGTACAAAGAGCTGTATAGCCCATACAGGGAATTTAGGGAGGCGGATACAATGTTGCAAGAGCGAATCTTGACTTACTCGGAAGAAGCGGCGGAGAAAGCGACGGAAAAAACGAAATTTGAAGTTGCGCAAAAGATGTTGATGCGCGGCATGGCTTTACCGGACATTGCCGAAATCGCGGGATTACCGCTGGACAAACTCCAGACTTTGACCCCCCATTCGTAGGTGGGGAAGCAAGCATGTTCTGGGGTCGGCCTTTGGGTTCGGCTTTTTTGATTGCGGAGCGCCAAGCGTTGCATTATACTTGACGGGATGTTCGAAAAATTTGCTACCTGTTCAGACTTCCAAAAATAAGGAGAGAGTTTGCGGTTGATAAAGCGTGAGACGGTTCATATTTTCGACCTGATTCTGAAACAACTGATAAGGCTGTCGAGCGTGGCGGTTATCCAGTTCATCAATGGACTGTTCGACGCAAATCACCCTTTGGATAGCACGGTGGAGTACCCCAGTACGGAGACCGTGTCAAAGAAGCTGCGAAAACTCATGTCGGATACTATCGTTATTATCGGCGGGATTCACACGTACCACATCGAAGGAGAGATCGGCGACGACGCCAATATAGCGTTGAAAGTTTTCGAGTACGGCTTCGCGGAAGGACTGCGCACGAAAAGCGCGGGAGAAGGAGATAACGTCATAGAGGTGTGTTTCCCCAAGGCAAGGATCATTTATTGGGAGACGACCGGCAAGACCCCGGACGAGGTGACGCTGCGCCTGAGATTCCCTGACGGAAAGCATCACGATTACAACGTGAGGACCTTTAAGTTTCTCGACCACGACATAAGCGAACTCGAAAAGCAAAAGATGGCAATCTTGCTGCCTTTTTACGTATTGAAACTGCGGAAACGAGTGATATCGGCAAAAACGAGCAAACGACGCGCGGAATTGGCCCGTGAGATGAAATCTCTCTTCAACGAACTGGTGACGGCAGTGGACCGAAGCGCGGAAGCGGGACTGATGAGTGAACCCGACAAACGGATAGTGCTGGAGCACATGGATCGATTGTACAAAGAGCTGTATAGCCCATACAGGGAATTTAGGGAGGCGGATACAATGCTGCAAGAGCGAATCTTGACTTACTCGGAAGAAGCGGCGGAGAAAGCGGCAGCGAAAGCGGCGGAGAAAACGAAATTTGAAGTTGCGCAAAAGATGTTGATGCGCGGCATGGCTTTACCGGACATTGCCGAAATCGCGGGATTACCGCTGGACAAACTCCAGACTTTACTATGATTCCCCAGCGGACACGGGGAGGTGATGTACTTCACCAAGCTCCAGATCACGCTCCCCTCCGCGTCGACCGAGGTCCGGGCGTTTTCAAACACCCGGACCTCGGAGACAAAGGCGTAATTGTAGTTTTTCGACCTTCCTCAATCTTTTGCTCATAAGCGCGGCTGCGTTCCTCCAAGCTGATCTCGCGAACGACCTCGTGCAGCATATATATAGCCCAGCGGGTCTGAAAACATGGAATTTTTTACGCCGTGCGTTTCGTATTCCGTAATCGGTGAAATCTCAGTGCAGCCTACGTCAAGAGCTTTCGTACAGCCTGAGCGTCTCCAAGCAGTCGGGTACGATCATATCGATTTCAACGTCCGCCGTGATTTTGCTTTCGTTCGTTTCGCTTCCACCCGGCGAAACCGCGCCGTTTTCCATTTTCTTTTCGTCCATTTCCCCGCCCCCTGCGTGCGCACCTCAAAAAAGACCGCTCAGGTAACGAGCGGCCTCTTGTTCGATCTATCGCGACAGCGGGGATATCAGCGGGCGATCATGAAGACGAGATCTCCGCCGGAATAAGAGCTTCCTTTTTCGTCGATGAGGCCGACCCCGTTGGCGCGCTCCTGAAGGCGTTTTTTAACCTCGGGAGACAGCTCCGAAAGGTAGCATCCCACGAGCCATTTTTTCGTCCCGCCCAGCTGCGCGGTCTTGAAAATGTATCCTTCGTAACCCTCCGGGTTGTCCGTGTACTTTCCCAAAAGCTCCGTTGCGCTTCCCTCCGCGTCGATGAGGGCGTCTGCTTTACCGGCGTTCACATCTTCCACATTGTCCGCGTAAAACATCATCGACGCGGCCTTCAGCGAACGAAGGCCGGAAATGATCTCCCAGGCCTCCGCGTTGACCGAGGCCCGGGCGTTGGCAAACGCCGCCAGGCTCACCAGCTTGGGCAGAAGACGCTTTTCCTGCGGCACATCGACGAGAGTCAGCTCCATGAACCCCGTCTCCAGATCGGGACCCCGCATTTTGAGAGAGCTTATCGGGAGTTCGGCGTCCAGGAGGTCCTTGACGAGGCTCCCCAAGCCGGGATCACTCCGCAAAACCGCAGCCAGCATATCCCCCAAGTTCGAGGCCGGGTCGGCGGTCTCTTTTCTCAGATATTCCCACGCTCCCGCCACGTCGAAAAATCCCGCGCCGAAAAGGTCTTTTTTAAAGAGCTCGGCGGCCTCAGGAGCCAGTTCTGGCTTCTTTCCCAAGCTTTTTGGATCGACGATCCCCAGGAAAAACGTGTCTTTCGAAACCCCCAAAACCAGCGAAGCAGGGACCAAGGCGGGGTCCACCATAAAGAGGGAATCCCAGCCCTCGGCCTTCAAAGGCGATAAAGGAACGGCCTGAGAAAAATCCTCGTCTTCCACGACTTTGCCCCAAATTTTGGCCGCCACCCCTTCTTGTCCGGTCAGTGCTATATAGAGCCCCGGAGCCCGCTTGCCCATAACCGAGGCTTCACTTCCGACGAGGATGGAGATATTGCCCGTCAGAAGATTTTCGAGGTCTTTCTCGGTAATGTCCTTCTTTCCCAGTTCTCCGAGAAGTTTATCCCACAACTTGGCGAACTCCGAGTAGGTTTTCCAATCTTCCGCCTTGAAGGCGGTCACACCGCTAAAACCCAGAAGCAGCCTGCCCCCTCCCGCCAGGAACAATCCCGCGCCGGGCGCCGGCTTCATCGTTTTCCATCTTTCCGTGTTTTTCAATGCCTCCAGAATGTTGGCGTAGCCTGAAACCAGGAAGCTCCCGGGCTTAGCGTCGAAAGCCGCCTCCACATCCAGCGGTGCTTTGAAGTATGCTTTCAAGGCCTGCAGATCGATTTCCGTCATATCGGGATCTGCCTGGATCAAGTCGGCGAACCTCGCCACGTCCATGTGCCAGAGATAGTAATTGGGGCTCTCGAAGCGTCGTTTGAAAGCGAGGCGGTTTTCTTTTTTCTCCAGGGCGGCCAGGGACGCGCTCAGTTCGGCGGGAGAAAAGGCGACCAGGAGCAGATTGTCTTTGGCGGCCAGAACCGGGCTCTGATCGAGGTTTTTGTCGATGACGTAATAGGGGCCCTCCGGTCCCTTTTGGACGGCGATATCCTCCAGCGTCACCGCCAACATGAGCCCACCCTCGCCCAGAACAAGTGTGACCAAGTCCTCGGCCGTGGCCTTGCCCTGAGCGACGAGGTCCAGCCTGGGCCGCATCCGTTCGGGCATGGAAATGGCCATTTGAAAGAAAGGAATGTCCGGCTTCTCCGCCATCCCCACAATGAAAGCCACCGACTTCGCGGGAAGCTGAGACGCCAAGTTCGCCGCGAGCCGTATTCCCTGAGCTTCCTCGGGGCCCGCCAGGGAGGTGAACATCTCTATGTTGGCCGGCGAAAGAACGCTCTGCAATATTCCCCCCACGTCGTCGACGCGCGCCGCCCAATAAATGGACGCCTCCGGTCTGGCGCTCAGGGCGTTTTGAGGATCCGCGGCCCATGACGCCGTGTTGAGAGCTAAAATGAACAGTATCGCGAAGATAATTTTACGAAAATTTGTCAATCTAAAACTCCTCCTTAATAATGACCGCAATCAATCGATGCCCGCGTAGGCCCTGTAAATCCGCAAAAACGAGTCCGCTTTCAGGGAAGCGCCCCCTACCAGAGCGCCATCGATGGCTTCCATGGACAAAAGCTCTTTGGCGTTGTCCGGTTTGACGCTGCCACCGTAGAGCACGACCACGGGCAGTTCGGCACTGCCCGCCAGGTCCCGAATCAGTTTTTTGCTGTAGGCGCAGACCTCCTGGGCCTCGTCGGAGGTCGCGGACTTCCCCGTCCCTATGGCCCAAACGGGCTCGTAGGCGTAGACGATCTTCTTCGCCTCCTCGGAAGTTCGGCCGGACAGCGCCGCCCGCAACTGCCGCGACACCACGTCGAAGGTCTTGTTTCCCTCCCGTTCCGCCAAGGTCTCTCCGTAACAGAAGACGGGGACAATCGCCTCGTCCAGGCAAGCCTTGACTTTTCGGGCGATGAGATCGTCGGACTCGCCAAAAATCGTTCGCCGTTCGCTATGCCCTACAATGATATGCGTGCAGCCTAAATTTTTCAGCATGGGGATGGAGACCTCGCCGGTGAAAGCTCCCTTAGGCTCGAAATAGACGTTCTGCGCTCCCAGAAACGGGGCGGTTCTTTTGTCGAGATTCTTCGAGGCTTCTTCTGCGGCGGCAAGAGAGGTGAAAGGCGGAAACACCGCGACCTCCAGCGCTTCTCCCATCGCGCCGAGAAGCCCGGAGCTCCCCGCGACCTGCCCGCCGAAGTCTTTGTAAAATCCCCGGGTCTCTTCACAGTTCATGTTCATTTTCCAGTTGCCGTAAAGGTAAATTTTTTTCATCGGGTTAAACTCCTTTCGAAATTTGAAGCTCAAGGGGGG
>JAISWV010000036.1 GCA_031270755.1 Synergistaceae bacterium | reverse complement strand
GTTTTTTGGCTTTAAGTCATTTGGGGATCATTATTAGCTATTGTGGACCCAATTGTTGCGAAATTGGTTGCAAACTTGTCAAGGGGTGAGTAGTTACCTTCTTTTTAGCAAGATATGCCTCATGCAAAGCCGCCGGCAAGAATGGACATTCCGGTGTTTTTGACGAACGCGATTTCCTCCGGGCTCGCGCCGATGAGTGCTGCGATCTTCAGTCTGGCCTCGCTCACGAGGCTCCATACATAATCCCTGTTCAGTACGTCGTTCCTTGCCATCATTCCTTGTCCTTTCAGAGATGGAATCTAAAATTTATAACGCAAAGTGAAATAGTATATAATATATGAAATAATATCCCCATTGCGCGGAGCTGTCAATATTCTTGTGAGCGGTGGGGGTTTTTCGCTTTTTCGCTACAAGTTCGCTAAAAGCCGCTAAAAATCCTTGTCGTCGAAGTATTTTCTCCTTTGTACCTCTCCTTTGCAATTGTAGTGCAATTGTAGTGCAATTGTAACTACAGGAGAATATCGAGATTTTCTTCAAGATTTTCTTCGCAGAGATTCCGCGAATCTATCATAAAATAAACTGGAGTTCGGGGTCACGGGGTGGTATGGACGCGGAAAACGTCAAACGCTTCGAACGTCAAATTTGCCAAATTTGTCAAACGAAACGGGTTCGAACGTTTACGATTTTACGAAGATTTGAGTGAAATGAGGGTATTGTCGATGACTTTACTGCAATTGCGCTATTTGGCGGAGATCGCGGAAAGTGGTTCCATCAACAAAGCCTCCAAAAACCTTTTTATCTCTCAGTCCAGCATCAGCAACGCCATTCGGGAGCTGGAAGACGAGCTGGGTTTTGTCATCTTCTCGCGGCACAACAAGGGTGTGGAGTTCACCGACGAAGGGCGCCGTTTTTATGAATGCGCTCTGCCCTTGCTGGAACAGGAAAAAAAACTCATGAAAGCCTACAGCAAAAAAAACGCTTCCTCCTCGCCGCGACTTCGGATCAGCTCTCACCACTATCCATTCGTTACTCAGGCCTTCATCCGTTATTTGCAGTCCATCGACCGGAATCGCAACAAATACGATCTCAGACTGAGAGAAACCAACACCCAATACATCATTGAAGACGTGGCTAGAGAAAACAGCGACGTGGGCGTTTTGTTTCTGTCCAACGTCATTCGGGAGTTCATAGAACGTCTTTTATCTGGTTCGGAGCTGAATTTTCACCCGCTGAAGACCGTCGTTCCCCATGCTTTCATGGGGAAAAATCACCCCTTGGCTCATCGGGAATATCTGGACGTCCAGGAGCTGGGAAACTATCCTTTTATCGCTTTTGACCAGGAGCGGCCCGCGTCTCTTCATTTTTCCGAGGAAATAGCCCTTGTCGACTTTCAGCCCTCCCAGAAGATCATCCTCGCCACGGATCGCGCCAGTTCTTATGACATTGAAGCCGGCACCGACGCCATCTCCATCGGGACCGGTTTGCTGCCGCCGGGGTTTCATCATCCGGACGTCGTCGCAATTCCGATCAGAAACCCCGGCGACCAGATTCATCTGGGCTGGATACAAAA
This sequence comes from Synergistaceae bacterium, assembly GCA_031270755.1. GTDB lineage: Bacteria > Synergistota > Synergistia > Synergistales > Aminobacteriaceae > JAISLU01. The sequence goes on along the minus strand of JAISWV010000036.1, from coordinate 2,384 downwards.
GAAAGACGTCGCTCTTTCTCAGGAGGCCAAGACGTTTATCGAGATGCTGAAAGCCTGCCTGGAGGAGCTGAATCCAAAAAACACGTGAGCCTCCGGGAAACTGTCCTCCGATTCGTGCCTGGGCTCATTTTTTGAGGACGGCCGGGTCCTCGATTTTTTCCGAGATGCCGGCGACGTTGGCGGCGTATTGGACGTACTCTTCGAGGGGAGTGCTGAGCCTCACGGCTACCCGCGCTCCGTCGGGGGAACCGCCGCCGTGAATGAAGGACATCGCCCCGCCGCCCTTGACGAACCACTCGGACATGCGCGCCGCTCTGGCCCGGGTTTCCGCGGAAAGATTCATGTTGCCCTGGACGTATTTCATGACCTTCGGTCCCATCACCGGGTCGGTGCAGTCTCTGTAGTTCGGCAGACAGCCGCTCTCGGCGATCCCTCCGCCAATATCTTGGCAAATCCTCCGGAGTTCCGCGTAGTACTTCGCGATGTAGAACTTGTTGGTGTGAGCCAGCGCCGGGTTCGCGTAGAATACGCCCGACGGATGCATCTCCCCCGCCAGCATTGCGCCCAGCCCCAAGCCGTAGACCAGGTTGTTGATCATCTCCATATCCACGAGTTTTTCCCTGAATACGTTGGACGAAAGGCCATTTGCCCTTGCCATGAGGGCGCTTGCCCCCACCATGACGTCGCCCTGACCGCTGACGCAGGAGCCGATCGCGGCTCGGTAGTTCGCCGTGAAACGGGCGATAACGGTACCGGAAAAGGCCCACTCCCCGCACATGAAAACTCTTTCGTTGGGGATGAAGCAGTCTTCGAAGATGAGATACGACGCCTGGGAAGCGTACTTCATTTCGTCCCAGCCCTGCCGCCCCTCGCAGGCGTCGGTCTGGACCAGAGTCAGGCCCGGAATGTCCCGGGGAACCACGAACGCCACGGCGAACTCTTTTTCGTCCTCTCTATACCCCGTTCCGGGAATGCAGATGATCTCGTGGAAGGCCGCCGCGTTGGCGATCATGACCTTCGCGCCGTTCACGACGATTCCGTCTTTACGGATCTCCGTGACGTGGATATTGAAGTCCGGCGAAGCCTGTTGACTGGCCTTCTTGCTGCGGTCCCCCTTGGCGTCCGTCAGTGCCCCGCCGACCTTCAGGGTCTTGCCCTCGATGCCGCGCAGCCACGTCTCGATTCGTCTGTGGTAGTCGGTTCCGTATTTTTCATCGGCCTCGGCCGTGATGGACCACAGGACGTTGAAGCAGTTCCATCCGGTACAGACACCGGCACAGCAGGTTCCCGTCTTGTGGAAATGCAGCTTCTTCACCTGCCCGTTCATCATCAAGTCCTCTGGGCAGGTCATCAGGGTATGCCAGCGCGCGACGGTTTCCCCGCTCAACGTGGACCTGGCCTTGAGGACGTGGTCGTACCGCGGGTCCTGAAGCAGGTCGTAGGTAAGTGCCTCGTTGTCGATCAGGCCCTTCGTGTCCGGGTCCGTCACGATGTCCTCGATAAACCTCCCGTTCTTGAACACGTTGTGTCGCATGGCTCTCAAATCCGCGTAATATTCTTCTCTCGTCCTGAATTTCACAGTAAAATTCCCCCCCTCGTCAGATATAGCGGTGTATCCGTTCAAGCAACGTTTGGTCAGCTCCCGAAACGCTCCTTCAGCAGCGCCCACTCCTGGTCCCTGGCCTCCTCGATCAGTCTGTGATCCTCCTCCGTCAGATGGCGGAAGCGGCGCTGGCCGTTCAGATAAAGCTCCACGGGCTTGAAGGTTTTGGGCGTCAAGTTGAGTCTCGTCTTTCCGTTTTCGCACTCGGCCAGATACCAGAGCCCGGACTCCACGGCCAACCGGCCGTACTCGACCGTTTTTTCACTCGGGTAGCCCCAGCCTGTGGGGCAGGGCGCCTGGACATGGATGAACCGGGCCCCTTTGATGGCTTTGGCCTTGGCGACTTTTTCCATGAAGTCCTTCGGGTAGGCGATGCTTGCCGTCGCGCAGTAGGGGACCCGGTGAGCGGCGATGATGTCGAAAAGGTTTTTGCGATATTTCGCCATGCCTTTTTCCCCTTCACCGGAGGGCGACGTGGTGGTCCACGCTCCCCAGGGCGTGGAACTGCTTCTCTGAATGCCCGTGTTCATGTAGGCTTCGTTGTCGTAGCAAAGGTAGATGACGTTATCGTTCCGCTCACACACGCCTGATAGGCCCTGCAGGCCGATGTCCGCCGTGCCTCCGTCTCCCGCGACACCCAAAATCGTGACGTCTTCCAGCCCTTGCAGCTCAGCCGCGGCGGCCATACCGGCGATGGTTGCCCCCGTGGCAGGGAATGCGGTGATAACGTAATTGACGAAAAACGATACCTGCGGATAAGCGTTGGACGTGGCGGACGCAC
>JAISWV010000007.1 GCA_031270755.1 Synergistaceae bacterium | reverse complement strand
AAAAGGAGCTGGAAAAAAGGGGCTTCGGAGTCAGGGTGGTCAGTATGCCCTGTGTGGAGTTGTTCGAGAGCCAGCCGGAGGAGTACAAAGAGGAGGTCCTTCCCTCGGGCGTCAAGAAGCGCGTCGTCATCGAAGCCGGCAGCAGCCTCTCTTGGGGTAAATATGTGGGCCCGGACGGGGCGTACGTCTGTATGGACGATTTCGGAGCGTCCGCCCCCGCCGACGAGCTGTTCGAAGCCTACGGTTTTACGGTGGCAAACGTCGTGGATACCGTGTCCAATCTACCGATTTAGAAATACTTCAGCATAAGGGGAATCAAAGTAGAGACAATGATGGCTCCCATGATCCACCAGAGGCGGTTGTTCACTTCTTGGAAGCGTATATCGATTTGTGCCTCCATTCTTTCAAAACGCGCATCGACCTTCTCAAAACGCGCATCGATTTTTTCAAAACGCGCATCGATCATGTCGAAACGCTTAAAAACCTCCGCTTCAAATTTTTCGTGGGACCTGCTTACGCCCGCTATATTCGAATCCACGCGCCTGAGTTCGCTTTCAAGGCGTTTTTCGTCCACGGGCGTGATCAGAGTTTCCCGTATCGTGCCGCGTATTGTCGGTAAGGCCGTCGCCGCGCTGTTCGCCATCGTTCACACCCCCTTTCATTCTCCCGTTCATTATAACAGCCCGCAGAACACGGCACCGGTGATTTTCGCAAGGTCCGAGGGCGAAATTTCAATCTGCAATCCGATGCGGCCCCCACTCACGAATATGGTGTCGTGCATCGCCGCGGTTTCGTCGATAAACGTCGGGAATGACTTTTTCATCCCAATTGGAGAACAACCGCCGTGAACGTAGCCCGTTTTCGGCTCCAAATCCCGCGACTTCATCATGGCAATATACTTGTCCCCTGCCGCTAGGGCCGCTTTTTTCAAATCGAGTTCGCAGCTGCTCGGAAGGACAAACACGTTGAGCCCGGTTTTTTTGCCCTCGGTCACCAAGGTTTTGAATACCCGATCCGGATCTTGACCGATTTTCACGGCGACCGCAACGCCGGAAATCTCACCGTCGGACACGTCGTACTCATACGGAGCGAAACGGATTCCGGCCGCTTCCAACAGGCGCATCGCGTTCGTTTTTGTCATAAATGGGCTCTAAAGGGGACCCGGCGGCCCCGCTACCTCGCTTTCCCTTGGTTGGCGACGGCGGCCTGGGCTTTCGCGATGGCCTCCGGGTCGCCCAGGTAACGATGTCCCAGGGGTTTCATGTCCGGGCCCAGCTCGTAAAGCAGAGGCACCCCCGTGGGAATGTTGAGTTCGAGGATGTCCTTCTCCGAGATGGCGTCCAGGTATTTTACCAGGGCACGCAGGCTGTTGCCGTGAGCGGCGATGACGACTTTCCTGCCGGCCTGGATCTCGGGAACGATGGTTTTCTCCCAATAGGGAATGACCCGGGCGACGGTGTCGGCCAGACACTCGCCGTCGGGAAGCTCCGCCGGGGCCAGGGAGGCGTACCGCGGGTCCTTTCCCGGATGCCGCTCGTCGCTTTTCTCCAGCAGCGGAGGGCGCACGTCGTAGCTGCGGCGCCAGATTTTCACCTGTTCGTCCCCGTACTTGGCGGCCGTCTCGGCCTTGTTCAGGCCCTGCAAAGCCCCGTAGTGGCGCTCGTTCAAACGCCATGAGCGCGTCACGGGAATCCACATCAGGTCCATTTCCTCCAGCGTCAGCCACAACGTCTTGATGGCCCGCTTCAAAACGGAGGTGAAGGCCAGGTCGAAGACGAACCCCTCTCCCTTCAGCAATTTCCCCGCTTCTTGGGCCTCGGCCAATCCCTTCTCCGACAAGGGAACGTCGGTCCAACCGGTAAAACGGTTTTCTTTGTTCCACTCGCTCTCTCCATGACGTATCAAAACCACTTTGTACATGATCGGGTAGTTTCCTCCTTAAACTTTTTCATGAAGTATATCTCAATATTCTTATAAAGCGCTCATCAAAACCGCGAGATTAATTGGAGTCCCGGATTGCCCGCAGCGGCGCAATTCAAGATAAACCACGTTTTCGAGCAGATGACCGCGATCTTCGCTTTCCTGTTTGCCGAGACGCGCTCCTCGAAACCCCGAATCCACCACGTAAAATTTATCGAGTGTCCGCAACGAGGTTTTGCCTTTGGTATTATAACGGGCACTTTGTAAAACAAGAATGCGGAAGAAAGATAATTTAAATATGCCGCAACGGTCTTGTTGTCAATCACGATTCCTTCGCTTTTGAATACGTTTGCAATGGAGCCGGGCGACACATAAGAGCCAATGGAGTCGAGACGTACGCGTCAGGGCAGGCCAGAGTACATGAGTTATAATCATATAAAGACCACAGGAATAGGGATGAGAATGGTTATGGAGGCGTATCATGGTTATACTGAAAATGGCATGGTCATTCCGATCGGAAGTCCAGTGATACCGGATGGGCTGAAGGTTATCATTACGGTATTGGACGCCCCTTCCATATTGGATGTTTCTTCCATGCAAGATCGCGCCCTGGAGCAAAAAAAAGCTCTCGAAACATTCAGGAAAGGATTGGATTCTTGTCCGCCGCTGCCATCCGAGTTTGACGAGATCATTGAAACTCGTGTCAATATAGCCAGAGAACTTGAATTATGACCATATTCGTGTTGGATTCAAACATAATCACATGCCTGCTGAAAGTTGTCATATAGAGACTAATGAGGAGGACAAGAAAATGACAAAAATCTGGGCGAATATAGGGAAGCTGGAAAAAGGAACGCGGCTGGTGCGCGTCTCGGAGGCGGGCGGCCTTCGATGGGGGCGGTTGGAGGAAGAATCGAAAGGAGAGTTCGTGAAGCTGCTGGACGCGGACCTGAACCCCACGGGGGAAAAACGCGGGACCGCGAACCTGAAGTTCGGGACGCCCATCGATCCCGTCAAGATCTGGTGCATCGGCTTGAACTACCTGGCGCACGCCAAGGAGTCGAACATGGAGGTGCCCGACGAGCCCTGCGTTTTTATGAAACCGCAGACCTGCCTCGCAGCTCACGGCGAGCCCGTGAAGATCCCCTCTTGGACGGGGCGCGTGGATTACGAAGGTGAACTGGCCGTCGTCATCGGCAAAGCGTGTAAAAACGTGGACGAGAGCAAGGCCTTGGACTACGTCCTGGGGTACTCCTGCTTCAACGACGTCTCGGCCAGAGTGCTGCAGAAAAAAGACGGGCAATGGATTCGAGCCAAGGGCTTCGACACCTTCGGCCCCTTCGGCCCCACCCTGCTGCTGACCAAGGAGCTGCCGGGCTCATCCGTGCTGACGACGCGGCTGAACGGCGCCATCGTCCAAAAAAGCCATTTCGGAGACATGATCTTCTCCGTGGGCGCCGTCATTTCTCACCTCAGCCGTTTCGCGACCTTGGAGGCGGGCGACGTGATCGCCACGGGAACCCCCAGCGGAGTGGGGCCCGTCAAGCCCGGCGACAGCGTCGAGATCTCCATCGACGGCGTAGGAACATTGAAAAACCCCTTCGTGGAGGAATAAAGAATAAGCGCCGTTTGCGCTATAATCGATTCACTATTTTATCAGGAGGCCGTGCATGTATAAAAAGATTGCGCTCGTCAATGGGCGCATACACACCCCTCTGGGGATCAGGGAAGCCCTCTCCATCGAGGGGGGGCGTATAGCGGAGCTGGGGACGAATGCCGGCATCGCGCCGCGCGCCGAAACGGCGGTGGACGCGGACACGAAAATTTTCGACCTGGGCGGCCGGTCCGTGTTTCCGGGCTTCGGAGATTCTCATATGCACTTCATGTCGTGGGCGGAGTCTCAGGAGCTCTTGGATCTGAGGGCCTGCCGGTCTATCCAAGAGCTTCGGGCGTCCCTGAGAACCCACATCGAGACCCACCCCGCCTCCGAGGGAGAATGGTACCGGGGGCGGGGCTGGAACGACGCCAACATGGAGGACGGAAGAGTCCCCGATCGCCGTGACTTGGACGACCTGTCC
>JAISWV010000001.1 GCA_031270755.1 Synergistaceae bacterium | reverse complement strand
GCTCCCCTTCCCGATTTGCCAAGGCGGCGTTTCTGGCGACGAGATCGGTTTCGCGTTTGGCTAGAGCGTCGGCCTGGGCTTTCAGCTCTCCTTCCCGTTTTGCCAAGGCGGCGTTTTTAGCGCCGAGATCGGTCTCGCGTTTGGTCAGAGCGTCGGCCTGGGTCTTGAGCTCCCCTTCCCGTTTTGCCAAGGCGGCGTTTCTGGCGTCGAGATCGGTCTCGCGTTTGGCTAAGACATCGGCCTGGGCTTTCAGGTCCGCGTCACGCTTCGCCACGGATTCGTCTTTGGTGGTGATATCGGTCTCGCGTTTGGCTAGAGCGTCAGCCTGGGCCGCGAGTTCTCCTTCCCGTTTCGTCAAATCGGCGTCTTTGGCGCCGAGATCGGACTCTCGTTTTCCTAAGGCATCCCCCTGGACCTCGAGCTCTTTTTCTCGTTTCGCCAAGGCGGCGTCTTTGGCGTCAAGGTCAGATTCGCGTTTTGCAAGGGCATCGATCCGGGCTTCGAGGTCTTCTTCTCGCTCCGTCAAGGCGTTTTTTTGCGCGTCCAACTCAACCGTCGCTATCGAATCGGGGCTTCCGGCTCGATCTTCGCTCTCAAGAAGAGTTGGCGAGGCCATCGCTTCCCCAAACAGACAAAATACCAAAAACACTCCCGCCAACGCCAACCACGTACGCTTTTTTAGCATACCTCGCACCTCCTTGAAATATCAATCAATGTTTCATATTGTAAAAACTGTATCGAATTTTTTTCCATTATATCTTAAATATATAATAGCAATGTAACTTTTTAAGGAGGTCTTATCTATCATGTTCAAGGTAAAAGAAGCACATCCCGGCGACGCTCACAAAGGCATCGCGCGGATGGACCCTGCCGATATGGCGATATTGGGGCTCTCCGAGGGGCAAATCGCCGCGATCGAGGGGAAGAAAACCACCGTCGCGCGCGTCTGGCCCTGCGAGGCGGATGCTTGCGGGAAACGTATCCTGCAGATCGACGGGTTGATCCGCGAAAACGCCGCCGTTCTCATCGACGATAGGGTGAACGTGAAGCGCGCCGAGCATCACTTTGCCGGGAGCGTCACGATGCAGCCCTTGAGCGCCGTGGCCTTGACGGACAAGGAACGCGACGCGCCTTACATTCTTTCCCTCCTGGAAGGGCTGCCTTTGACGGCGGGAGACCGAGTCCGCCTGAATCTTTTCGGGACGCGCATCTGTGACTTTCGCGTGACGGAGACGACGCCGGACGGTGCCGTGGTCGTCAGCAAGGCCACGTACCTGAACCTCTTGAAGATGGTCAAGGGTGCGCAGCCCAAAAAAATTTCCTACGAGGACATCGGCGGTCTGGGGTCTCAAATTCGCCACATCCGCGAAATGATCGAATTGCCCCTGCGATTTCCCCAGGTGTTCGAGCGCCTGGGTATCCAGCCGCCTAAAGGGGTGCTGCTCTACGGCCCTCCCGGCACGGGCAAGACGGTGATCGCCCGGGCGGTCGCCAATGAAACGGACGCGTGGTTCACCCACATCTCGGGACCGGAGATCATCGGCAAGTTCTACGGCGAAAGCGAGGAGCGGCTGCGCAATATCTTCGAAGAAGCCCAATCGCGTTCGCCCTCCATCATTTTCATAGACGAGATCGACGCCATCGCCCCCAAGCGTGAGGATATGGGAGGGGAAAAACAGGTGGAGCGCCGCGTGGTCGCCCAGCTTCTGGCCTCGATGGACGGCCTGGAGTCGCGGGGACAGATCGTGGTGATCGGCGCCACCAACATCCCCAATTCCCTGGACCCGGCTCTGCGGCGCCCGGGGCGCTTCGACCGCGAGATCTCGATTCCCATCCCCGACCGCAAGGGACGGCACGAAATTTTGCAGATCCACACGCGGGGAATGCCCTTGTCCGGGGATGTGGACTTGAAGCGCGTGGCGGATCTTTCTCACGGTTTTGTCGGCGCGGACTTGGAGGCGTTGGCGAAGGAGGCGGCTATGGCCTGTGTGCGCGACATACTGCCCTACATCGACTTGCAGACGCAGGAAGTTCCCTACGAAAAGGTGTTGGGGCTCGAGGTGAAAATGAGCCATTTCATGTCCGCGCTGATGGAGATCGACCCGTCCGCCATACGCGAGGTCTTCGTGGAAATTCCCGACGTGGGCTGGGAGGATATCGGAGGGCTCGGCGACGTCAAAGAGGAGCTCTTCAACGCCGTCCAATGGCCGCTGCGCTACCCGGAGGTGTTCGAGCGCTACGCCATACAACCCCCCAAAGGAATCATGCTGCACGGGCCGTCGGGCACGGGCAAAACCCTCCTGGCCAAAGCGCTGGCCAAAGAAAGCGGGGTCAATTTCATTTCGGTGAAGGGCCCCGCGTTGATGTCGAAGTACGTGGGCGAGTCGGAGCGCGCCATACGCGAGGTTTTCAGGACGGCGAAACAGGCCGCTCCTTCCATCCTTTACTTTGACGAGATCGAATCCCTGGTGCCTGTGCGGGGGCGCGATTCCGGCGGAGGTTCGGCTTTCACGGAGAGGGTCATAGGGCAGTTTTTATCCGAAATGAGCGGCATCGAAGAGCTGACCGGCGTCGTCATCTTGGCGACCACCAACCGCCTCGACTTGATCGATCCCGCGCTGCTGGTTTCCGGGCGCTTCGACCTCGTTCTGGAGCTCCCCATGCCCGACCAGGCCGCGCGCGAGGCCATTTTCGGAATAGAACTGCGCAAAAAACCTCTTGCGGCCGACGTGGACATGAAAGAACTGGCCCGCCTCGCCGAGGGTCAAAGCGGCGCGGATATCGCCTTCGTCTGCCGCAAGGCCACGATGCTGGCTCTGCGGCGGCAGCTCGCCCAAGACGCCCCACTCCTCGTCGGGCGTGTACATTTTGACGCCGCCCTGACGGAGCTGAAGAGCAGGATCCGCTGATATAATGCTATTGTCATTTTGACAGGAGGTGACTTTGATATGAAGTTCGGCAATTTGTTTTTGTGGAGCGCGGCGGCGGTATTTTTGTTATTATTGTTTTCCGCGGGCGCGCAGGCGGCGGAACATCCAAATCTTTATACCTACAAAGTAGGAGCCTTTCAAGTGAGTCTTTTGTCCGAAGGGCAGTCCGACGGAAGCGGCTCGAACCTTATCGGGGCTGACGAGGCGGCGATGAAAAAATACGTTTTCGGTGCCGACGGGACGTATCCCACGGCGGTGAACGCCTTTCTCGTTCGCACGCCGGAACGCCTGATCCTGGTGGACGCCGGTTTCGGCAGAGCGCTTTTCTCCAACCTGAAGAGCCTGGGGGTCGAGCCGGAGCAGATCGACGCGGTGCTTTTGACGCACATGCACGGGGACCATATCGGGGGTTTGCTGATCGACGGTAAAGCCGCTTTCCCCAAAGCCGATCTTTACCTGGCGCGGCAAGAGCGGGACTACTGGACCAGCGGGGAGATCATGAAGACGTTTCCGGAAGACCGGCAGGGCGGTTTCAAAAACGCTCAAAAAGCTCTGGAGGCTTATGGCGAAGCCGTCCGTACCTTCGAGCCCTCCGAGCTGAACTCCGACCACGAGCCGCTCCTGCCGGGCATCGCGGCTATTGCGGCCTTCGGTCACACGCCGGGACACACGCTTTACATGGTGGAATCCGAAGGGGCGAAGCTCTTGATTTGGGGCGACCTGACCCACGCCATGTCGATTCAGATGCCCATTCCCCAAGTCGCCATGACCTACGACGTCGACCCTCAAATGGCCGTGGCATCGCGGCTGGCCGTGTTGAAATACGTCACAGACGGAAAAGGAAAAATCCCCGTGGCGGGAATGCACATCCCTTATCCCGGCATAGGGGAAGTCGCGCCCGACCCCGCCGGCGGGTATCAGTTCACACCCGCTCCGTAACATGGCGAAGTACGCGACGCCGCACGAAACTACCCGGATCATGGCTGCGTGGGCAAGTATTCCCGCGCGGCCGTCTAAAGAAAATCACAAGTTCCAGTACAAGCTCATCAAATCCGGCGCGCGCTCACGACTACGAAACGCCGCTGGACTGGCTGAAGTCCGCGGGCATCATCTATAAGCGCGTTCGAGTCACGAAGGGAAAAGCCCCTGCAGTTGCGTATGCCGACAACGATTCCTTCAAAGTGTACATGACCGGCACGGGCTTGCTTTGCTCTAAATTTGGGGTGAGCGCCCACGTCTTGTTGAACGCGGCCGGCTTTGGCAACTTCAAAGGCGCGCTCGCCGAGAATTCCGTCTGCGGCGCGGGGAGATTGGCTGGCGGTGTCTCCGTTCTTCATCCCGGGTATGCGCCTGTTGGCGCTGTGTACGCCAAAACCATCGATTCACCCACATTTCACCATTGGGAAAAACAGGATTCAATTCCTTATATACGAATAAAATAGGATTTCGTTCCTGCGGCTGGCGCGAAAAAGAAGAAAACCAAAAACCAGAATTCCAGAATTAAACTCGACGGGGCTTGAGGGGCGAAATTTTTCTCAATTTTCCTTGGAGCTCGTGAAACATGAGTTATAATGACGGAAAATTTGCCGGTGTTTTAGGAGGAATATGTTATGGTGGAAAATGAGACAATCAAGATTATTTTGTCGCGGCGGAGCATTCGCCGTTACAAGGACAAACCGGTGGAGCGCGAGAAGATCGACGCGATCTTGGCCTGCGCCGCCGCCGCCCCCAGCGCCAACAACTTCCGCCCGTGGCATTTCATCGAGACGACGGACCGGCAAACGCTGGGCGCCCTGGCGGACGCGCACCCCTACGGGAAGATGATTGCGGAGGCGGGGGTGGCGATCGTGGTTTGCGCGGAAAAAGAGAGGAACAAGGCGGTCGATGTCTGGTGGGAGGAGGACTGCGGCGCGGCGATGGAGAACATTCTGGTGGCTGCCGCGGCTCTGGGTTTGGGGAGTGTGTGGCTCGGTGTTCTTCACCACGGGCCCAGCGGGGTGCCGGAGAAAGTGCGGAAAATTTTGGGGATTCCCGCCGACGTTCAGGTCGTGGCCATTGCTTCCATCGGCTACGGCGCGGAGACCAAACCTCCCTACGGCGAGGCGGACCCCGCCCTGGTCCACAAAGGCCGCTGGTAGAAAATCCGTATATCATATCGAGGAGGTTTTATTGTGAAGGATGTGGGTGCGATAAAATGGCGGGCAATAATGAGCGTGACGCTCTGCGCCTTTTTAATGACCGCGGGCGGGGCTTGGGCGGCAAGTTCTTGGAGTTTGGGTTCGGGAAAACTGGTCATCGATGATCCTCTGCCTGGAGTTTATTTAGGCACTGACGGCACTATCGGCCCCGATGATATAGGGGGACTGCAACAGCTGCTGAGTGGAGACCGTTATCCTGCCGGTGTAAAAACCACTGTGCCCCAAATTCCGCCAAATTTTGGAACTCCCCCTTTAACGGCTGTGCGGGAACTTATTATTACCCCCAACGCAGCCCCTGGGGGTACTTATGAGGGAGGCAACGCCATCACGCCGCCGGATCTGAACTACATCGGGACCTGGCTGACAGGTCTCGTCAGCCTTGACTGTACCGGCGCGAAGACTTTGCCTAACGGGGTTATCGGAGAGAATTCTACAAAGTTACTCACTAGCCTGAAATTCCTCTCTTTGCCCGACAACGTAGTGCTGATCAGCGAAGATGCCTTTTCTGACAATGGTTTCGGCAGCCTTGAAACGATCATCCTGCCGACGAGCGTCGCGTTGATCAGCGAGGACGCGTTTCCGTCTTCTCTCAAGACAATTGTCTTCAGGAGCCAAACCCCGCCGGAGATTAGAGCTGGCGCGTTCAACAGTGTAAATCTAAATGTGGTCGTTCCTAGAGGGCAGGAGTCAATCTATGCGGCTGCTCTTTTGGGCAAAGGGATTGCTACACCCACGATACCCGCCGTGGCCTCGATAGTCCCGTCTTCGACGGATCTCTCCAGTGCGGGCGGCACGTTGACCGTAAAGGTCACAGGAACCAACTTGGTTGCGCCAATTACGGTGCTGGTGAGTGGCGACGCTTATGCGGCAACGATCAATACCGCCAAGACAGAGGCGGTGACAGGTAACGCAACATTGCCGGCAAACACGGGAACCGCCGCCGTCACCTACACGATTGCGGCAACGATGGCAGGCGTGGAAATCCAAGGGCTCAGCGCCACGGTAAGGGTGGCCTCGGCCACGGCCTCTTATAACCCTCTCACCAACGTGACGGTGTCACCTTCTACATTGCCCTTGACGATAGGCGCCACGGGCAACACGGGAACCTTGACCGCGACACTCGTCCCCGCCGCGACAACCAGCACGGATATATTGGAGTGGTCGGTGAACCCGGCAGGTATCGTTACAGTGACGCGGGCGACAAACGGCAGATCTGCCACGGTCACGGCAGTTGCCTCGGGGACGGCGACCGTCACGGTCAAGTACCCGAACTCGAATATCGCTGACACCTGCACCGTCACCGTAGGTGGCACGCCCGCTGCACCCGCCACCGGCATCGCCTTTGCCGGTATGCCCGCCGGGACACTGGAGCTCGGCAAGTCCATGATGCTGGGATGGAGCCTTGCCCCGGCCAACGCCGCCCCGGCAACTGTGACCCTGACCTCCAGCAAGCCGTCGGTCGCCAGAGTCACTCCGGCGGTGACGACGGCAACGGCGGGGATAGCGACGGTGACGGGCGTCACCGGCGGAACGGCGGTCATCACGGCGGCCGCCAGCGGACTAGTGCCGGCGACATTCACGGTCATGGTCATGGGCGGCCCGGCGAGGACAGGAGACGTCAACAAGGTCGTTCTGGAAACGCAGGCCCCCGTCATAGACAAAGCTTTCGACGTGAGAGTCTCCCTGGCCAGAGTCCCGGCGTCGGTGAAATTAGAGGTCCTGCGCCCGGACTGGCTGTTGCACACCTTCACCGCCAGAGTAGAGGGCAAGACGGCTTGGGTTGCCTACACGCCGCCTGTGGAGGGCAAATATTACGTGTTCGTGACGGCGCTCGACAACAGCAACGCCGTGGTCGGAACCGGAACGACGGACTTCCTGGTTGACGACCGCGGAAACGAAAAAGACAGCGGCGGCTGCAACGCGGGGTTGGCGGGACTGGCGGTCTTGGCCCTCGTCCCTGCCCTCAAGAGAAAAGCAAAGTAAGAAAATAACCCGTAACTATCCAAATCGCGCGATGTGAGAATAATCGCCATCGTAGGGGACGCCGCCCTCGGCGTCCCG
>JAISWV010000429.1 GCA_031270755.1 Synergistaceae bacterium | reverse complement strand
ACCGCCGCGATCAAGGTCAGCCGCCAGCCCTCCGGGATTGCCGCCGCTCCGCCCCCGGCGATGAACGCGCACAGCGGCCCCTTGGCGTCCACGCTGCCGCGTCCCCACAGGACGTCGCCCTCGACGCGGCAGGGCGGCCCTCCGGGGACCGTGTCGATATGTCCCATCAGAACCATCTCTCGTCCCGTTGAAGGGCCCCGAGTGGCGGCGACGTTACCCGCCTCGTCCCGGCGCGCGCCTGCCCACCCGAAGGACCCCAAAACCCGCGTCAGATAATCGCAGGCCCTGTCTTCGTCGTCAGTCACGCTCTCGATTTCGACCAAACGAATCAAAAGCTCCCGCGCCCGCCCAGGGCAAAAAAAATCCGAAGAATCCATGACGCATTTCTCAGAGTTTCTCAAAGGGCTTATTTCAGACGTTCCAGTATCATTAGCAATTGTTTCATGCCCACGCCGAAGCTGTCGAGTTTGACGCGCTCTTGGATAGAGTGCGCGTTTTCGCTCTGGACGATTCCCACCGAGACTGTGGGAATGCCCATGGAGATGGAGACGTTGCCGTCCGTGGCCCCGGTGTTTTTCAGAGGCACCTCTCCGTATCCCAGGTCGTTCAGAACCTCCCGGGCCGTGCGGACGACCTTCAGTTCGGCGGCGTCGGGCTGTTGTCCGGCGACGATCTCCGAAATCTGCTCTTTGCGGAACGTGGCTCCGGAGTCGGTGATGGCCTTCTCCATCGCGGCGAAGACGTCGTTTTCCAGTTTTTTCAAGGCGTCCGCGTCCGTGGAGCGCATGTCCAGCGTGACCCACGCCTCCTCGCAGACCGCGTTTTCGACGGTTCCGCCGCCGATGACGCCCAAGTTCAGGAAGACAGGCGGCTCCTGTTCCGTTTGAAACTTATAGGCTTCGGTGATGGCCAGCGCGAGGCTTTTCACGGCGGAGGGCTTGCCCGTGCTCTTCAGAGTGTGCCCCGCCGGCGTGTTGGCGTAGATTTTGTACCAATCGATGCCCATTCCCCCCGCGACCACGTCCCCCAGCTGCCCGTCCACCGCGATGACCATGTCCGGCTTTTTGCCTGCTTCGGCGGCGCGGGTCAGGTAGTGTTTCATGCCCCTCAGCCCGACCTCCTCCTGCACTGTGGCCAAAAAAAGCAGATTGCAGGCGGGAGTGACGCCGAGGGCATCCAATCCCCTTTTCGCCCAGGTGAGGGCGAGAGGCGCGGGGACGTCGTCTCCCGCTCCGGGGCAGTGGACCCAGCCGTCCTCGATCTTCGGGTTCAACGGCGTGTCGTTGGAGAACACGCTGTCCATGTGTCCCGTGACGATGACGGTTTCCTTGCCCGGGTTCCCCTTCATGCCGCCCCAAACGTTGCCGATGTCGTCCACGGTGACGCCGTCGAGCCCCACCTCTCGGAATTTGGCCTCGAACCACGCGGTGCGTTTTTCTTCCTGCCGGGACTTCCCGGGGATGGACATGACCTCGAACCATTCTTCGCGCATCGCCTCGCTGTTGTCATCGACATACGCGGCTATTTTTTCATCAATGCTGCCCATAGCGAACCTCCTACTCTCATAGCTTACTAGTAAACGCGCGATCCGTACGCGCTGTCGATCTGTGCGAGTATTTTCTGTTTTTCTCCGGGAAGACGGCCTTTCACGTAAAAATAATTGGAGACGTGGGCGCTGCTGAAAAAGCAATCGTCCAGCTCCAGGTGCTCCATCAAGAGGCGCATCTCCGCCAGCACCTGCCGGGAGGAGGGAACCCGGAGGCCCTGCTCTTCGGTCACGTAGTACAAGCCCACGTCCTCGCCCTCGTGGAGGACCAGCATTCCCAGGTAGTCCGGCTGCATTTTGTTCAGCGCGTCCGCCGTCTGCAGAATGTGTTCCTCCGACAATTCCTTGCCGCCGAGGCCGGAAATGACGCTGATGGACTGCTTGATTCCGGCTTTGTGCAGCGCGGCGGCCGAGTCGATCATCTCCTGCTTGGTGATTCCCTTGTTGACGGCCGCGAGGACCTTGTCGCTTCCGGACTCCAGTCCGATATAGGCCATGTCGAGCCCCAGCTTGGCCAAAGACTCCAGTTCCCCAGGCTTTTTTTGCAGTACGTCCCGTGAGGAGGCGTAAACGCGCACTCCGTCGATATCCGGGAACAGCCGTTTGATTTCCTCCAAGATTTTGGTCAAAAACGGCGTGGGCAGCGCGAGGGCGTCCCCGTCGCACAAAAAAATGCGTTTGAACCTGCCCCGGTACCGCTCCGCCTCTCTCAGGTCCGCCATGACCTCCTCCAGGGAGCGAATGCGGTATTGTTTGTCCTTGTACATGCTGCAGAAGGTGCATTTGTTCCATGCGCAGCCGATCGTTACCTGTACGAGCAGGCTGTCCGCCTCCGACGGAGGCCGGTATATGGTTCCTTCGTACATCATGATCCAATCACCGCTTTTTCTCCGGAAAATTTCTCGAACCAAAGTTCTTTCAACACGGCGATGTCCGCTTCGAACTCTTTCATGGTTTGAGATTCGCTCTTGACGTGTTCCTCCAGCACTTCGAACGTAAAAGCGCCCGCGCCGTATTTTTCCCAATCCTGCTGTAGTTTCAGATTCGCGCACGAGTTCGTTTTTTGTGAAAAATCGAAACGGTTTTTGCTTCCCCGCATATCCGTGGTTGCCTCCAGAAGGGATTTGCCTCCTTGGGTATTTTTGAGAAGATAGACCCCGCCCGTAATCTTTCGTTCTCGATACCGCGATGTCAATTCTTTCCGTCTTGCCTCCATCGAATAAACTCCCTCCTTGCCTCAAGTGGGTTCTGCCCTCTCGAGTTTCATCAGACTGATTTTACTCCCCCATCTTCTGCGAGTTCCACAGGGCCGCGTAAAGGCCGTTGGGGGCCAATGCCAATAGTTCCTCGTGACGTCCTTGTTCCGCTATGCCGGCGTCGGTCAGGACCACGATGCGGTGGGCGTGGCGGACGGTGGAAAGGCGGTGAGCGACCACCAGGGTCGTGCGCCCTTGGCTGAGTTCGTTGAGCGCTTTTTGGATCTGGGCCTCCGTGATGTTATCCAGGGCGCTGGTCGCCTCGTCGAGGATCAAGATGCGAGGGTTCTTCAAAAAGACGCGCGCAATGGCGATACGCTGCTTTTGTCCGCCGGAGAGCATCACGCCCCGCTCTCCCACGTAGGTGTCGTAGCCGTCGGGAAGAGCGCGAATGAACTCGTCCAGCGACGCCCTCGCCGCGGCGGCCTCGATTTCCTCGTCCGTGGCGTCCACGTTGCCGTAGGCGATGTTGTCGCGGACGGAGCCGCTGAACAGGAAGGTCTCCTGCTGCACGATACCCACTTTCCGCCGCAAAGTCAGGCGCGTGTAACGGCGGATATCCGTGCCGTCCAGGGTGATGCGTCCCGCGTCCAGCTCGTAAAAACGGGGAAGCAGGTGACAAAGCGTGGACTTGCCCCCGCCCGAGGGCCCTACCAGCGCGACCGTCTCCCCCTTGTGTATATCCAGGCACAAATCGGACAAGACGGTCTTGTTGGATTTGCCGTCGTCGTAGCGGAACGTAACGTGCTCGAAGGACACGTCGCCTCTCACTTCGGTCAGCTCTTGCGCGCCCGGTTCGTCTTTTTCGGGTTCCGCCGCCATCAGCTCCTGGAGGCGCACGAAGCCGGTCATTCCGTTTTGGAGCTGCTCGACGAAGTTGATCAGGCGTTTGATGGGTTCGGTGAAGAGCCCGACGAACAACAGGTAGGCCGCGAATTCTCCGGCGTTGATCTTGCCGTAATAGGCGAAAAATCCGCCCGACGAAAGCGTCACCAGAAGCAGCAGGTCCAAGATGAACCCCGTGCCGGAAAAAAATTCCGCCATCGCCCGGTATTGCTGTCCGCGGGCGTGGGCGTAGGCCTTATTGCCGCTTTGGAACTTGTCCAGCTCGTGGCCGGAGGTCTCGAAGGCCTTGGACACCCGCACGCCGTCGATACTGTTCGCCAAATCGGCGTTGACCTCGCCGATCTCGACGCGGGTTTTCATGGAGGCCCGGGACAGTCTGCGGCGCATGAGGCTCGCAAACCAGAGCAAGAGCGGGATAAGCACGAAGATGATCAGGGTCAGGTTCACGTTCATGGTGCATAAGACGACAAAAGCCCCCATGAGCATCGCCAGGGAGAGAAAGAGATCTTCCGGCCCGTGGTGCGACAGCTCGGCGATCTCGAAGGTATCGTTGATGATGCGGGACATGAGGGTCCCCGTCTTGGTTTTGTCGAAGAAGGCGAAGGGCAGCCGCTGCAAGTGGTCGAACGCGTCGCGCCTCATGTCCATCGTGATGAGCACGCCCATCACGTGCCCGTAGTACTGGATGAAATAGTTGAGTCCCGCCTTGAACACGTAAACGCCGAAAAGCGCCGCCGTCCACCCCGCCAGGGCGGAGAGGCGTCTTTCCGGGATGTAGACGTTGATGATGCTGCGCGTGACGATGGGGTAAAACATATTGCACATCGACGACAAAAACGCACAAGTCATATCGGCGGCAAAAAGTCTGAGGTGAGGAACATAGTAAGACGCGAATTTTTTGAACAAACAGGATCTTCCTTTATACGATCTATACGATCTTCTTCAATGCAATCTTCTTTATACACAGTATATCCGGTGCCGTCAGTCCTCCACTCCCGACGGATGAAATTTGAAAAACTCCTGATAATTTTGCCAGAACAGCGCCACTTCTTCGGCCGTCCAGTCCAGGGTGTCCAAGACGATTTCCTCCGTCCGGTGGCTGCGGTGCATTTTGTTGTGCCATGCTCTGTCCCGTTTGTATTTTTTGTAGGTCTGAGGATTGGCGGGCAGGCTTCGCTGCATACGCCACAGTGTGTATCCCGCCTCGTACTGCCAACCCGCGGGGAGAGCGTTTTTGTTGTAGGCAAGTTTCTTTTTGTACTGCCGCCGAGTCATCTGGGCCTGCGACGCCCAAGAAGTTCTTTCGAAAGCGCAGCACAAGGTCAATATCAACAAAGCGAACGCCATGACCTTCTTCATACCCGTCCCTCCTCTTTCGCCTGTTTTTTTCTTGCCATCTTGTTGGCGTACATAGCCTCGTCCGCCACGTTGATCGTCTCCATCAAGGTAGCGGCCTTGCCGGGGTAGATCGCCAGCCCGAAGTCCATGACAACGGCAATGGCAGCGCTGTCCGGATCGTCATCGTCGCTTTTGATCCGCAAGTCCTCCAGTTCCAGAGTGATGCGCTTGAGCACGGCTTCGGCGTCTTTTATCGAGACGTTCGGCAGCAGAAGGATGAATTCGTCTCCCCCGTAACGCCCCACGCTGTCGCTGAGCCGCAGGTTTTTCTTGACGGCGGCGGCGGCCTTGACCAGGACTTCGTCTCCTTTGGTGTGCCCGTAGTTGTCGTTGGTGTGTTTGAAATTCCCCATATCGCCGATGATCAGGCATGCGTTGCCGCCGTAGCGGTCAATGCGGTCGCTCTCCTCCTGCAGCCGCCGGATCATATAACGCCGGTTCCATATGCCGGTCAGAGGATCGATAAAAGCCTCTTCCTCGCGCACGGCCATCAGGTCGTAAAGCACCCAAAAGCCCGAGACGTAATCGACCAGCAGCTGATACATCTTGAGCTCCGTCGGCAGGAGGCCCGAGGGTTTGCAGAGGTCCACCGCCCCCACGCTGTGAGTCTGAAAAATCAGCGGGGAGACGCGCCGGGTTTCCATCCCTCTTTCGTCGTATTCCATAAGCGAGCTTTTGTGGTTTATCGCCTCTAAAACCAACGCGCTGCCGGGCAGAGGAATGCCCTCTTCTTCGTATCCGGCCAGACGCTCCAGCTGCGGATTTCCGTCTATTTTGTCGTCGACGAAAAGGTATACGGCACAGACGGAGTCGGAAACGACTTCCTTCAGGTATTGGAGCATCCCGTCCAGCAAATGGTCCCTGTTTTGTGTCCGAAGCAAAGAGTGGATCAGGCTGTGGAGGCGCTGCAGATGTTGGGCGTGGGTATCCAGCTCGGACCGGTCGAACTGTTCTTCGAAATAGAGCCCGATGTTGCCGCCCAAAATGCTCATCAGGGTGACGTCCTGGTCCGTGAAAACGTCCGACGCCGCACCTTCCAGCTTCATGACGCCCCAGGTTTTGTCCTTGTAGGTCAAAGGAACGGCCAGGATGGAGCGTTCGCCATCGCACCACGTAAAGGGCGTCCGGTCGGCGTAGATTCGCCCCAGCGGTCCCTCTCCCACCAACAGATCGTTCACCGCGTCGTGAGTTTCCTTCGCGTCCGGCGCCTTCACGCTGTCCAAGGTCCATGCCTTATCCAAAAACGACGGCACCACCAGCGACAGAGACGAAAAAGAAATGACCTTGGGCAAGTTGTCCTTCAATGCTTCGAAGAGCTGGACGATTCCGTCGAATTGGTTGAATTGCTGCAGGAAGTCGAAAAGCCACCGCTGGTTTTCCGTAAGAAGTCTGAGTTCGGCCGAGTGTTTCTTCTGAAGTGTGATGTCGATTCCGGAAAAAATGTAGTTCAGAATGTTGCCGTCGAAGTCGAAGGTGGCCGCGATGCCAAACTCCAAGGTGATGTGCTGGCCGTCGCGGCGGATAAAATCCCCTTCCATGTGGAACTGGGTGTCTTCGTAACTTTCGCATTCCCGCAGGACCTCTTCTATGGCGGCCTTGCCGTTCCTGTCGGCGTAGTCCTTCGAGAGGGACATCATGGGAGTTCCTTGGAGTTCTTTGGCGCTGTAACCCACCATGTCGTAAAAGACTTGGTTCGCGTCGATCAAGTTTCCTTCGCTATCCATGACGGCCATGCTGCCGGGCGCGCTTCTGAAAATCGTCTCGAGCTGCCTCTCCGAGGAACGCATGGCTTCGACCGCGCGTTTGTAGGCGTCGATGTCCAGCATAGATCCCATCAATCTGACGGCTTCATTCGCGACGTACTCCACGTCACTGCTCCGAACCACGAACCATCGCCAATCGCCCTGGACGCTCTGCATCCGAAATTCGCTCTCGAGTGTTCCCTCAGAGGAGGGAAGGGAAGAATAAAAACGCGCCACGGCTTTTTCAAAACTGCCGACGTCGTCGGGATGGATCAAAGCTATGAGATCCTCGTAAGTTTCAATGGGCCGTCCAAAAATGGCATCCCCTCTCGGGGTGAGGCTAATGCGCCGGGTCGCCACATTCCAGATCCAGCAGCACCCCTTTGTGGTCTTCGTCATGGTGGACACGAGAGCACTGGAAAGCTTCGACTTGTTGCGTTCTTTGGCGAACAAAGCGAGCTGTGCCAAGATGACCGCGTCAAGCCCGACAAAAAACAAAAACGCGTCCCTATCCAACTGCAAAAACAGTCGAGCCGCCAACGTCAACAACAGCAACGGTATCGCGTACAATCCCGCTTTGAGCGCGATACCGTGCTTCTTCACTTGAAGCCGTTCAATCGTCTCCAAATTTTCCGTTTCCAAGTCTTCCGTTTCCAAGTTTTTTGAGGCAGCGTTTTTCATCGATTTTCAGCGTCCTTGACACGGAAGTTTCAGGCAGAAACCAAGCTCCACAGAAGGCTCAAACGGGCTTTCTTCAAAGCGGCGCTACAAATTACTTTTGTTCGTATTCTTTCAACATAGCGGCGTATTCCGCTTCACAGCCCTTGCGAATATGATACACATGTTCTTCGCCGGGGAACTTCTGTCCGCGTACGTCGTCCACGTATTCTTTGAAGGCGTTCGTAACGATTTCCGCCACGTTCGCGTACTTCTTCACGAACTTCGGAGTGAACGCCTGGAACTGTCCCAGCATGTCTCCGCAGATGATCAACTGTCCGTCGCAGGGAAGCCCTCCGCCGATGGAGTAGACAGGAATCGTCAAGCGCTTTGTGATGAACTCCGTCAGCTCGGGAGGAATGCCTTCGACTAAAAGGGCATAAGCCCCGGACTCTTCCACCGCAAGAGCGTCCTCGATGACGTAACGCGCGGACTCCGGAGTCACTCCTTGGGCTTTGAACCCTCCCATGGGACCGGAGCTCTGAGGCGTCAAACCGATATGTCCGCACACCAGCACGCCGCTTTCGGCGATGGCTTTGATACGGCTTTTCACGCGCACTCCGCCCTCGAGTTTGATGGCATCGACTCCTGCCTCTTTGAAGAACCGCACTGAATTCTCCACGGCCTGCTCGTCGGAGACCTGGTACGAACCGAAAGGCATGTCTCCCATGACGAAAGTGTTGGGGGCGCCCCTGCGAACGGCCTGACAATGACGGATACAGTCGTCCATCGTCACGGGAATGGTGCCCGAGTACCCCAGCACCACCATTCCCAGCGAATCGCCCACCAGTATCATGTCCATGCCCGCGGCCTCGGCGAAAAGCGCGGTGGGGTAGTCGTAGGCCGTAATCCAAGAGACTTTTTCTCCGTTCTTTTTCATTTCCAGAAATTCGAGCCGACCCTTTTTCTTGATTCCCGCTGCCATGCTTCCCACACGTCCTTTCCCCACTCGTCAAGTGGACAAAATGATCCTCAAACCTGATTCCCGAACCTGATTCCCAAAGCCACTCAAGTAAGTGTAGCACACATTGAGCGCGAATGTTTACGAAAGGTAACCGCTCCTGATGTTCCTTCGGAGGATTTTTGCTGCTCGCTGCCCGCGACAGCGTATCGCCGAATTGACGACGCAATTTATTTTTTTCGGAGGATGTGCTATGATTATACCAGTTAATAATGAGGGAGTGATGTTTTATGACGAGAACCCTCACCTCAATAAAAGACGAGATAGTCTCTTATAAAGGTCAGCTGGTTAAGTGCCGTACGTCGAAAGGACGCAATAAAACGGAAGTGACGCAAGGGATTCTTTTGGATGTGTACCCCAAATTATTTACCATGTACGTAGAGTCCAAGGCGAGCACCGTTTCGTATAGCTATGCGGAGATACTCACCAAAGAAGTGGAACTTGAAATTATCCCCTCGGTTTAATTTAGTTAAAAACCCCCGGCGAAAGTTGGGGGGTATTTTTTTAGATGCGCCCACGCGAGGGAGGCGGGAATATGAGGCCGGAGGAGATCGAGCGGGCCAGTATGGCCATCATCGAAAGAGAGCTCCTCGAAAGGGGGCTGGCCGTCCTCTCGGAGGTTTCGCCCATCGTTATGCGCGTGATCCACGCTACGGCGGATTTCGATTTTGCGGGCGCGCTGACCTTCTCGGAAGGAGCGGCGGCGGCTGGGAAAAAGGCTCTGGCGCAGGGCGTGACGGTGGTGACGGACACCTGGATGGCGGCCTGCGGTATCAGCAAAAAACGCATGGCGGAAAACGGCGGTATCGTTCGGTGCTACATGGCCGACGAGGACGTGGCCCTGGAGGCTTTGGAGCGGGGGATGACCCGCGCGGCCGTCAGCATGGAGCGCGCGGCCGCGGAAACCCCCGAGGCGGTCTTTGTCGTCGGCAACGCGCCCACGGCCCTTTTGCGCCTCTGCGGGCTGGTGTCGGAGGGACAAGTGCGTCCGTCCCTGATCGTGGGGGTCCCTGTGGGGTTCGTGAACGTGCTGGAGTCCAAGGAAGTCCTGACGAAGATGACCGGCGTTCCCTGGATCGCCGCGCGGGGCCGCAAAGGCGGGTCCTCCGTGGCCGCGGCCATCGTGAACGCCCTTTTGTACTCGTGAAAACGGCTCCGCGGGAGGGGGTCTCCACCGGGTCCTGCGCGGCGGCGGCGGCGAAAGCGGCGGCACTGTGGCTGACTACGGGCAAGTGCCCTGAGCAGGTCAGCATTGAAACGCCGGCGGGGCGGACGTTGCGGCTGGATGTCGTGCCCTACTTCCCCGGGTGCTGCGGCGTGGTCAAGGACGCAGGCGACGACCCGGACGTGACGAACGGGCTGACGGTGGTTGCCCGTGTGGAGCTGCCGGCTGAACCGCCGGAAAATTCCTCGGTGTTCTCGGTGGGGTTTCGCGCGGGAGAGGGGGTCGGAACCGTCACCGTGCCGGGCTTGAAGGTCCCCGCCGGGGAGCCCGCCATCAACCCCGTGCCCCGTCGCATGATCGAAAAGGCATTGCGGGAGGTCGTCGGCCCGCGCCCCGTCCTGGTAACCATCTCCGTGCCCGGTGGAAAAGAAATCGCGAAGCGGACGTTCAACCCAAGGCTGGGGGTCGTCGGCGGCATTTCGATACTGGGGACGAGGGGAACCGTGCGCCCCATGGACGAAGGAGCGGTGCGGGAATCGTTGGCCTTGGAGCTCAACACCCACGCGGCGTCCAACAAAGAAAACCTGGTCCTCACATTTGGAAATACGGGAGAAATCGCGCTGCGCAAAGCTTTCAATCTTGAAGGGCGCTGTGTCGTGCAGGTGGGGAACCTGGTGGGGTTCGTGCTGGACGAGGCGGAGCGCCTGGGATTCACCGGGATTCTGTTGTGCGGACACCCGGGCAAACTCCTGAAGGTCGCGGCGGGAAGCTTCAACACGCACAACCGGGTCGCGGACGGCAGAATGGAGGCGCTCTGCGCTCACGCGGCGCTTTGCGGCATGGAACACGACTCCATCCGCCGGCTTTACGCCTGCGCGACGACGGAAGGAGCCATCACTTTGCTGAAGGAAACCGGCGGCGATTTCCTGTGGGATCGCCTGGCCGAGGCCGTGGTCAAACGATGTACCGCGCGCGGGGGTCCTTCCGGGGCCTTGATTGTGGCGGCGGCCTTCATCGATAACGACGGAACGGTTCTGGGCAAAAGCCGGGGGGTCGGCCCCTTGGTCGAAGCCGTGAAAATCGAAGCCGTCAAAGCGGAGGAATTCCAGTGAGAAATTTGAGCATCGAACATCGTCAGGACAAAAATAAAGGCGCGAATAAACTTTGCGTCGTGAGCCTGGGGCCGGGGAGCGGGGAATGTCTGACCCCCGCCGCCGGACGGGCGTTGAGAACGGCCGATTGCCTGTTCGTGACGGAGCGTCATGTTCCCTTGACGGAAGGGCATGGGAACGTCGTGGTCATGGACGGCCTGGAGGACGCGCTGGAGCGGATGGAGGCAGAACTGGAGAGAGGGAGCGTCGCCGTGGCGGTGTCGGGAGACGGGGGAATCTTCAGTTTGCTGCCGCGGCTGCGAAAGCGCTTTCCGGACCGGGAGATCTCGGTGGTCCCCGGCGTGAGTTCCCTGCAGTCCCTTTGCGCGGCCCTGGGGGAGACCTGGGATGACGCGGAGATAACCAGCGTTCATGGACGGGCCGTATCGCCGTCGAAGATAGCGGGACTGGTGGCCCACAACGAGAAAACGGTCTTTTTTTGCGGCCCGGACCGCCATCCGGCGTGGATTTGCCGCCTTCTCTCGGAGCGGGGCCTCGACGTGAAAGTCGCTGTGGGAGAGCGGCTCTCCTACCCCGACGAGCGCGTTACGAGAGGACGCCCCGCCGAACTGACCCAACGGATCTTCGATCCCCTGTCCCTGGTGTGGGTGCGCAACCCCGAACCTCTGCCTCTTTTTTCGAATCGCCCGGAGGACGTGGAGTTCCTGCGTTCGCAGGCTCCTGACGTCAAAGTTCCCATGACGTGTGAAGAAGTGAGGACGATAATCTTGGACCGGCTGCGTCCGTCGCCGGACTCTATTCTGTGGGATATCGGAGCCGGTACGGGTTCCGTTGCCGTGGCCTGCGCGCGCCTCTGCCCCTTTGGGGAAGTACACGCCCTGGAGCGGCTGCCCGAGGCCGTGGATCTGCTGCGGGCCAACAAGGCCAAATTTCGTTCCTACAACCTTTTCATCCACGAGGGAAGCGCGCCTGAAGCGCTCGCAAACCTGCCTTCCCCGACCCACGTCTTCATCGGGGGCAGCGGAGGCGGACTGCGGCAAATCCTGGAGCACGTCCAAGGCCGGGGCGAAGGCATCCGCGTCGTCGTCAGCGGAGTGACCCTGGGGACGATCTGCGCCGCCTTCGAGGCGTTGGAAGGTCCCGGGTTTCGCCATAGGGACGCGGTGCAGATCTCCGTCAGCCGCGGCAAGCCTCTCGGAGGCAAGCTTCTTGGAGGCAGCCTTCTTGGAGGGAACGTCGTCATGACGGCGCAGAACCCCGTCACGCTTTTGTCCGCATGGACGGCGGGGAAAGCGAAGAAAATGGAAGAAGGCGGGAAAGGAAGCGCTTCCTCATGATTCATTTCGTCGGGGCCGGGCCGGGGGCTCCGGACCTGATCACCGTTCGAGGGATGAACCTGCTCCGAAGCGCGGGGATGGTGGTCTACACGGGTTCTCTGGTGAACCCCGAGCTTCTGAGTTGTGTGCCCTTGGGCTGCGAGCTTCGCGACAGCGCGTCCATGACCTTGGACGAGGTGATCGGCGCGTTACAGGACGGCTTCGTCAGGGGATTGAACGTGGTGCGTCTCCACACCGGTGACCCGTCCCTTTACGGCGCGGTCCGGGAGCAGATGGACCGGTTGGAAGAACTGGGCATTCCCTTCGAGGTCGTGCCGGGGGTCAGTTCGTTGAGCGCGGCGGCCGCGGCTTTGAAGGCGGAGTACACCCTGCCGGGCGTCAGTCAGACCTTGATCGTCGCCCGTATGGAGGGTCGAACCGCCGTTCCGGAGCGGGAGAAGGTCCGAGATCTGGCCTCTCATGGCGCGTCTATGGTATTTTTCCTGTCCGCGGGGATGCTGGGCGAACTGTGCCGCCAGCTGGTCGAGGGCGGGTATGAGCCCGACACTCCGGCGGCGTTGGTTTACAAGGCCAGCTGGCCGGAGCAGAGAATTCTGCGCGCCACCCTTGCCGACCTGCCGGCGCGCGCCGAAGAAGCGGCAATTCCTGGAAAGACGGGGCTGGTTTTGATCGGGAAATTTCTGGCCGACGACTACGAGACCTCCAGGCTTTACGACGCGTCCTTCGGGCATGAATTTCGGGAAGCCCGGAACGAAGATTCCGGGCAATAGTTCTGGTAATCTGGTAATCTGGAAGGTCACGCCGGGGGGCAGTGTGGACGACAATGAAGATTCTTTTGCTGGGAGGCACCACCGAAGGACGGGAAATTTTGGCGAGCGGCCTGCCGTTGGTCTACTCCGTCGCCACGGAGTACGGAGCGGAGTTGGCTGGACGGCCCGGTGCCTTCGCGTCCATTGCCGAGATTCGCGTCGGACGCATGGACGCGAAGAACATGGAGCTTTTTATCATGGAGAACGAGATCGCCGGAGTGATCGACGCAACTCATCCCCACGCCGCCGAGGTGAGCGAAAACGCCCGCCGGGCCTGTGAGCGCACGTTCGCTCCTTATGTTCGGGTGGTGCGGGAGTTCGCGCAAATCGACCTCACGGGAGTCACCGTGATCGGCTCCTGCGGAGAAGCGGCAAAACTTTTGAACGAACCGGCTCGGCTGGAAATGAAAGCGCTGCTGGCCGTGGGCAGCAAGGAATTAGCCTGTTTTACGGGCGTCGACGACTACCGGAAACGATTGTTCGTCCGTGTCCTTCCCGTCGCCGAGGTGATCCGGTCCTGTGAGAAAATGGGGTTCGACGCCGGACAGCTCATAGCCATGCAGGGTCCTTTTTCGAAGGCGATGAACGAAGCGACGCTGGAGATGACGGGCGCCCGCGTCCTCGTAACCAAAGACAGCGGAGCCGCGGGCGGCCTCGGAGAAAAACTGGGAGCGGCCCGGGAGCGAGGGGTCGAGGTGCTGCTGATCCGGCGCCCCGAGGAAACCGGAATGACCGTGACCGAGGCCGTGGAATGGGGACGAAGGCTTTTGCGCGACGCCGGCGGCACGGCCGGCGCATCCTCCAAAGGCGTACCCCCTC
This sequence comes from Synergistaceae bacterium, assembly GCA_031270755.1. Lineage (GTDB taxonomy): Bacteria > Synergistota > Synergistia > Synergistales > Aminobacteriaceae > JAISLU01. The sequence continues at coordinate 4,349 of JAISWV010000429.1, read as the reverse complement.
GGGGCGTATCCCCCCGGGGGGTTCCTCTTTTTCCGTTTTTCGTGAGTATCGCGGACCGCAATGTCCTCGTCGTCGGCGGGGGGTCCGTGGCTCTGCGGCGCGTTCGTACCCTCCTTACCTGCGGCGCGCGCGTGACGGTCGTCAGCCCCGAATTTCACAAGGATTTCGGCGCGCTGTCCCAGGCTTACAAAGAAAATTTGCGATTGATCGAAAGCCGTTGCAAAATACAGGATTTTGACGGCGACGGTGTTTTGGGTATTTCTATGATCGTGCTGGCCACCGACGACAGGAAACTCAATGGCGGCATCGGAGAGCGGGCTCGAAAAGCGGGCATTCCCGTGTCCGTCGCCGACGCTTCGGAGGAGTGCACCTTTTTTTTCCCCTCTCTGGTGACCGAAGGCGAGATCGTCGCGGCGGTTTCGGCAGGCGGGCGGCCGTCGCTGAACCGGCGCCTGGCCCATCGCCTGCGCGGGGTCTGGCGCAGTTGGGTCGAAGAAGCAGAGCGGGGAGGCCCCGAGGACTCGTGAAGAGAATCGTTCGGATCGGCAGCCGCGACAGCGTACTGGCCGTGAAACAAACCCGGCTCGTCATGGACGCCCTGGTCCGCGCTCACCCCGAGCTCCGCGTCGAGCTGGTGGCGATGAAGACCGCCGGGGATCTGAACCTTGGACCCTTCGAGGGGCCGGTACAGGAAGAAGAAGGCCGTAAAACGCCCCGTTTCGGCGTTAAGGGACTCTTCGTGAAGGAACTGGAACAGGCCCTGTTGGACGAGAGGATCGACGTGGCGGTCCACAGTTTGAAGGACATGCCCGTGGAGCAGGACGAGCGCCTGCCGATCCGCGCCTTCTTCGAGAGAGGCGACCCGCGTGACGCGCTGGTGCCGTCCTTGAGGCGAGTGGAGGACGCAGGAAATATCGGAGGCATCGGTTGCTCCTCCGCGCGCCGCCGGGTGCAGTTGGCGAAGCTGATGGCCAATCCTGTACGCCCTATCCGCGGTAACGTCTTGACGCGCTTGAAAAAGCTGGACGAGGGGCGATATTCGTACCTCGTCCTGGCCGTGGCCGGATTGCGACGCCTGGGGCTGGAATCGCGCATTTCCCGAATTTTCGCTCCCGAGGAAATCGTTCCGGCGGCGGGTCAAGGGGCTCTGGCCTGCCAGGGGCGCAGGGGGGACTGCGGTTTCATAGAGTCCGTGAACGACCCCGATACCGAAGACTGCGTCAGGGCCGAACGCGCTTTCGCCGCGCGGCTGGACGGAGGCTGTACCCTGCCGGTGGCGGCCTACGCGCGGGTGAAGGGAACGGAGATGAACCTCATGGGGTTTTACGCCGACGAGACCGAAGGGCTTTACCGCGCGGGCTCGCTCTCGGGGGAACGGAAAGACGCGGTCAAGCTGGGAGAAACTCTGGCGTTGCGCTTACAGGGGGAGTGAAAATGTGAACGGTAAAGTCTGGTTGGTGGGGGCGGGGCCCGGGGACGCGGAGCTTCTGACGATCAAAGGGCGGAGGCTTTTGGAGCAGGCGGACGTGGTCGTTTACGATCGATTGATCGGTCCCGGCGTATTGGAGTGTGCCTCGCCGGAGGCGGAGTTGATCGACGTCGGCAAGAGCGGCGGCCGTCATCCTGTGCCTCAAAGAGAGATCGAAAAGATCTTGATCGAAAAAGCCCGTGAAGGCAAGCGCGTGGTTCGGCTGAAAGGGGGGGACCCGTTCGTGTTCGGTCGCGGCGGCGAGGAGATGGAAGCCCTGGCGCACGAAGGTATTCCTTGCGAGCCGGTTCCCGGGGTGACCTCGGCGACCGCGGTCCCAGCTTTCGCAGGGATCCCCGTCACGCACCGCGATTATGCCTCGTCGCTCCACATCGTCACAGCCCACAAACGCAAAGACGCGCCTATCGACTACGACGTTCTGGCTCGGCTGGAGGGGACTCTGGTTTTTTTGATGGGAGCCTCGGAGGTGCGGGAAATTTGCCGAAGCCTGGTCGAGGCCGGCATGGACAAGAACACTCCCGCGGCGGTCGTCGAGCGTGGAACGACGGCGCGTCAGAGGCGGGTGACAGGTGACCTGTCCGACCTGGCGGACCGCGCCGCTCAGCTTGAAAAAGGCGTTCGTTCCCCGGCGGTTCTGGTCGTCGGGCGTGTCGCCGCCCTGGCCGAGGCGTTGGACTGGCGTATGTGTCTTCCCTTGAGCGGCGGGCGCGTGTTGGTGTCCTCGGTTTCTCGAGGGAAAAAAGGCGGCTGTTTGACGACGCTTTTACGCTCCCGCGGCGCGGAGGTTCTGGAGGTATTTTCCTCTCGGACGGAGGCTCTCGACGTGCCCTTACCTTCTCTGGATGGCTACGGGTGGCTTGTCTTCACCAGTGCGGAGGGCGTAGAGTTTTTTTTCCAGCGATTGAAAGCGGATCGCAGAGATATCCGGGAGATCGGTTTCGCTAAAATCGCCGCTGTGGGCTCCGCTACAAAGAGCGCGATCGAGTCGCGGGGGCTGAGAGTCGACCTGGTTCCCCCCGTTTACAACGGAGCCGCCCTGGGAGAGGCTTTGCTTCACGAATGCCGGTTCGGCGGGTACCCGCGTCTTTTGCTGCTTCGAGGCGAACATGGCGCTCCGGACTTGCCGCGAATCTTGAAGGATGGAGCCCTCGACTTCGACGAGGTCTCGCTGTACCGAACGGTTCCAGTTGCTATCGACTCCCGCTCGAAAGACCTCGATGCCTGGGACGTCGATGCAGCGGCCTTCACCTCCGCGTCCTCGGTCCGCAACTTCGCGGCGCTTTACCCAAACGCCCGCGTCAGGGCCGTGTGCATCGGGGAGCAAACAGAGAAAGCCGCACGTGAAATGGGCTATGAAACCAGCGTCGCAAAGAAGGCTACGCTGGAGGACTTGGCGGACGCGGTGGAGAGAGCTATAATGGACATACTCGGAAGCGGCGGATGCCCGCGATCGAAATCAGCCGAAGAGGGAGGGACAATCGATGCCCGAAGGAACGGCGATGCTCCAGGTGGAGCGTAAGGGGAGCGTGTCGGTACAGATAATCCCTGTGGACGAGAAAAGATTCGAAGCGGAGAACAGACGTCTCGACACCGAGATCGGCAACGCAAAAAAGACTCAAGAGAAATTCGAAACACGGACGGAAAAAAAGATCGACGAGCTGAAAGAGGACATCGCTCAAGTCAGGACCGAGCTGAAGCAGGTCAGAACCGAGCTGAAAGAAGACATCGCCCAGGTCAGAATTGAACTGAAACAGGACATTTCGCGCCTTGACGCGAAATTCGACGACTTGCGCAAAGAAGTGGGCAACCGAATGTGGTGGCTTTTCGGGGCTGTCGTTCTGTCGATTCTGGTTCCTGTCGCTTTGCAGTATTTTGGAAAGTGAAGAGCCCGGTCAGCGAGGTAACAGGAGGGAGTTAAAGGAGCGGTAGATCAGCCCCGTTCCCGGTCTTGCTTTTCCAAAATTTTCATGGCCTCGCAGGCGGCAAGGCAGGCTTTTTCCTCTCCTCCGTCGTCCCCCCATCGGTCCAGCACGCGGTTGGCTATGACCGACAGCACCGCGCCCATGCGCATTCCGTGAAGATATCCCACCACGTACTGAGCCGCGGTTTCCATCTCGATGTTGGTGACGCGGGCCTGTTGGAGGTCGGGGATGATTTTTTCCGCGAAGCTGGGCCAGTACCCGGAGCCGTCGTCATCGAGGGGACGCCCTTGGCCGATGTAGAACGATCCCACCGTGTAGCTGAGTCCCAGTCCGTAACGAAAGCCGAGCTTTTCGCAGGCCTGCACCAGCGCCATGACGACGCGGGTATCCGCGAAAGCGGGGAACTCCGGCTCGATATAGGTGATGGAGGTTCCGTCCTTACGCACGCACGCCACGGGAATGATCAGGTCGTTCAAGTCGAACTCCGGCACAATACACCCCGTGGTGCCCACTCTGATGCAGGTATGGACCCCCAGAGTCCTCAGCTCGTGGATACAGATCTCGGAGCTGGGGCCTCCTATGCCGGTGGACGTGGCGGCCAGCTTTATGCCGCCGTAGGTGCCGGTCACCGTTTTATACTCCCGGTAAGACGCGACTTCTCTGACGTCGTCCCAATTTTTCGCGATGACTATCGTCCGCTCCGGCGCTCCGGGCAAAAGAACATACCCCGGCACGTCGCCCGGCTTCAGCTGAAGATGGTAAACGCCTTCATTGACGGCTTTCGGAGCGCCGGCGCGATTGGACGATCCATAGGCGATCTCGGGCATACAAAAACACCGGGCTATAAACGGGGTATTTTCGCGGTGACGGGACCGCGTTTTCTCGAAATGCGCTCGATCTCTCTGATCAACGGAAGAATGCGCTTGTCCGTCGCAGGT
>JAISWV010000440.1 GCA_031270755.1 Synergistaceae bacterium | reverse complement strand
GATGATCTTGCCCTTCAGCTTCAAAAGAGTCTCTATTTTATCCTGCACAACAATGCCACCTTTATTCAGATTTAAACACCCAAGGGGGGTCTCGGGGGGGCCAGTGGGGTCGCATAGCGACCGAACGGCTCCGCCCCCCTGAGTTTAATAAAATATCCGGGCAGGATATCCCTTTGCCCGGATATTTTTCATGCCTCAGACGGCAATGACTTCAAATTACATTCCCAACTGGGCCAGCCAGATGAACACGATACCCGCGATGACGGGAATGACGATCTGGGTGATGAAGATGTCCCAGTAACCTTCCCTGTGGTTCAGCTTGCAGATGCCCAGCAGGGTGATCTGCGCACCCTGGTGGGGAAGGCTGTCCAAGGTACCGGAGGCGATGGCCGCGATACGGTGAACGTAAGGCAGCTCCGCTCCAATTCTGATGTAGGTCTCTTTCAAGGCGTTGAAGGCGACACCCAAACCGCCGGAGGCGGAACCGCAGGCCCCGGCCGCCACGGCCACCGTAATGAAGACGAAGTACAGCGGAGGCATGTCGAGGGTCTGGAGCGCGGCGATCAGGTCCTTGAATCCTTGAGTTTGCTGGACTACGCCGCCAAAGCCCACGACGATGGCCGTGTTGAGGATGGCCACGCCGGAGTCCGCCGCGCCCTTGTTGAAGACCTTGATCCACCCGTTGATGCCGCCTGCCACGCGCTTCCACATCAATACAGTGGCGAGGGCCACGCCCCAGAAAACAGACTCTTCCACCGGCAGCCCGCCACGGGTTCCATTGGCTTTCAGGAAAAGCGGGGCGTTGAAAAGGAACAGAATCAGCGCCATCGGAATGAACGAAAGCCATACATTGGGCAGGTCCTCGTCCTTGTCCTCGGTCCGGAGTTCTTCTTCGCTGAGTTTCACTCGAATAGCATCATCCTCGAAGGGGATGCCTTTCTTTTTGAAGGAAGCGGTACGATACTCCAGCCACCCGAAGATCAACAGGTAAGAAAGTATCGTGATGATGACGGAGGGAATGGGGGCCGCCGTCGGCGTCGTTCCCAGGTTGTTGACTGGGATGACGTTCTGGATGGCGGGGGTACCGGGGCCGTACATGGACCAGGTCCAGCAGCCCGCCGAGATGGCGCCCGGAATGAGGCGGCGCGTGACGCCGGCCTCCCGGAAAACGTGGAGCGCGATGGGATAGATGACAAAGAACACCACAAACCCGCTGATGCCGCCGTAGGTCAGGATTCCGGTGACCGTCATGATGATGCCCGCCACGAAATGACCGTGGCATTTGTTGGCCATCCACTTGGCGATGGACTTGGCCGCGCCGGTGAACTGATACACGGCCCCGAACAACGCCCCCACGAAGAAGACCAGGAAGTACTGGGTGACGTACTTGGTGGCGTTGGGCATGAACGCGCCGATCAATCCCGTTCCGAAGTCCCACTCGGCGGTACTGGGCCACCTCACCGTCCCCAAGATGGGCATACCGAAACAAACCAACACGAAAATAGTCACGATGGGCGCCAAGATCAGTGCGTTCAATTGCCTGAACGCCAGGACGCCGAACAAAATGAAAGCTATCAAAAGGATAAGAATCCCTGTATTCATCTAACAAGACCTTCTTTACCGTAAAGTTTGCGCCCTGGTTTGCGGGCAGTTTTACTTCTTCAATTTTTTATTTCTTCAATCCCATCAGAGCATCGGAGAAAATGCGGGCGTCCATCAACTTGGGAGTCCCGTCCGTCTTCGGCACAAAACCCATGAGGTCGGTAATTTGAGTTTTGACGTCGATCCCCGGCGCCACTTCGATGAGATACACACCGTCGGCCCGCAGTTCGAAGACCGCACGCTCGGTGATGTACAAAACAGGCTGACGAGTTTTGACGGCATAAGCGCCGCTGAAGGTGATCTGCTCCACCTTGTCGATGAACTTCCACTCCTTGCCCTCTTGAGTGACGACAAGCTTGCCGTCCGCCACTTTGGTTTTGAGGCCGTCGGCCGTGAAGGTGCCGCAGAAAAACACCCTTTTGGCGTTCTGGGTGATGTTGACGAACCCGCCGCAGCCCGCGATCCTCGGCCCAAACTTGCTGACGTTGATGTTGCCGTCCTTGTCGGCCTGAGCCAGTCCCAGGAAAGCGAAGTCCACCCCTCCCCCATCGTAGAAATCGAACTGGTAGGCTTGGTCGAGAATGGCATCCGGGTTCACCGAGCCGCCGAACTTGGGCCCGCCTTGGGGAACTCCGCCCACAGGCCCGGCCTCCACGGTCAAGGTCATATAGTCTCCGATGCCCTCTTCGTTGGCCACCATAGAGATGAACTCGGGGATCCCGATGCCCAGGTTGACCACGGTATTGGCGGTGAGCTCCATGGCCGCCCTCCGACCGATGATCTTCTTGGCGCTGAGGGGAGGATAATCCAAACTGCTCAGCGGCACGCGGAAATCGCCCGACATGGCTCCGTCGTACTCGCACCCCACGCACTGGGCGTGGTCGGCTTTGTCTTGGACCACGACAATCGCGTCCACGTAAATACCCGGGACCTTGACGAGCCGGGGATCCAGGGTTCCGGCGGCCACGACTTTCTCCACCTGAACCACCACTTTGCCGCCGTTGTTCTTGACGGCCTGGGCGATGGAAGTCGCCTCCAAGGATGCCACCTCCCGCTCCACCGTGACGTTGCCGTTCTCGTCCGCGTAGGAACCCCGGATAAAGGCTATGTTCACAGGGACGGGTTTATAGAGCAGCTTTTCCTGCCCGCAAATGGTGACGACTTCGACAATGTCTTCTTTGGTGACGCTGTTGAGCTTTCCGCCCTCGATGCGGGGGTCGGCAAAAGTATTCAAGCCCACGTGGGTGATGGTACCGATTTTGTGTCCTGCTATATCCCGGAAAAGTTGTGATAGAACGCCTTGCGGCAGATTGTAAGCTTCGATCTTGTTTTCGATGGCCAGTTTGCCCAAATTGGGCGCCATATTCCAGTGTCCGCCGATGACTCGTTTGGTCATTCCCTCGTGAGCGAAGTGGTCGGCGCCGCTGCCGTCCCGATTGCCTTGGGCCGCGGCATAAAACAACGTCAGGTTCTTCGGGGAGCCCGTGTCTAGAAAACGCTGCTCAAGAGCCTTGCTCAAAGCCTCGGGCATACAGCTGGCCACAAATCCGCTGGTGGTGACGACATCGTTGTCTTTGACCCACTGAGCGGCTTCGGCCGCGGTAATGATCGGTTTTTTTGACATTTTGTTACCTCCTTTTCCCGTCTAGAAGCAATTCTTCTATATACTCAATGGAAGTAACTCTAAAAATCGGTGAACTTCTTCTCCTTGCGTTTTTCCACGAAGGCCGTCATGCCTTCTTTCTTGTCCGCGGTGGCGAAGGTGACTCCGAAGAGGTCCGCTTCCAGCTTCAAGCCGCTGCTCAGGTCCACGTCGAGCCCCGCGTTGATGGCCGCTTTCGCCAAGGAGACGGCGTAGCTGCTCTGAGCCATGATCTTCTTCGCTATTTCCTTGCACTTGTCGAGGAGTTCGGCCAAGGGAACGACCTTGTTGGCCAAGCCGATACGATAGGCCTCCTGAGCGTCGATCATGTCGGTGGTGAAGATCAGTTCTTTCGCGCGGCCCTTGCCCACTAGGCGAGGCAAACGCTGGGTGCCGCCGAAACCGGGGATGGTACCCAACCCGACCTCGGGCTGCGCGAATTTCGCGTTTTCCGACGCCACGCGAATATCGCAGGCCATGGCGATCTCGCAGCCGCCGCCCAGGGCAAAGCCGTTCACAGCGGCGATAGTCGCCTGGCGCATGTTCTCCAGTTTCTCGAAGGCTGCTTTTGCCAGCAAAGCCATCTTCCGGCCGCCGATGGCGTCGTTGTTGACCATTTCACTGATATCCGCGCCGGCGACGAAAGACTTTTCCCCGGAGCCGGTCAAGATGAGAACCTTCACGTCGTCCCGCTTCTCGATGTCGCTGAAGCATTCGCTGAGCTCCGCAAGAGTTTCGCTGTTGAGGGCATTGAGGGACTTGGGGCGATTGATGGTCACTACCGCGATTCCATTTTCCACTTCCACCAGCAAATTATTCATACACGAAAACCTCCCTAATATTGGATTGAAACCCAGGGAGGCAGGGCTCGTTCGTCCCTGCGGCCCCCTGAGATCCCCCTCTTGGGGGATAATTCACTTTCACTTTTTTCAGTCTATCGTTCGACAAAAATCACTCACCAAGAAGCCTTGGGTTTTACTGCCTCTGCCAGCAAGGGCAGGATACTGTTCACCTCGGCCACGATCCGAACGTCCGAAACCTGGAAAATGGGGGCTTCCGCGTCACGGTTCACGTTGATGACGACCCCCGACTCGTTCATTCCGCATATGTGGTGCGTGGCGCCGGAAATGCCGAATCCGATATAGACTTTGGGACGGATGCTCTGCCCGCTGGTTCCCACCATGCAGTGCTCACCGCTCCAGCCTTCATCCACGGCAGGGCGTGTGCAGGCCGTGGCGCCTCCCAGATATTGGGCGAGTTTTTCCAACAGCTGCCAATTTTCCTGGCTCCCGATTCCAAAACCCCCGCACACGACGACATCCGCTTCGTTCAACGGCAATCCTTGGGGAGGGCGTCGAACGACGTTGACCGGCTTCAGGCCCTGGGTATCGATTTTTTCCCAACTCGACGCGTCCAGCTTTTCGATGCGCACGGGAACCGGAACGGGGTCTTTTTTGGTGAAGATCCCTGGCTTGACGCTGGCCATTTGAGGATTCTTGCCGGGGCAAAGAATCTCCCCGATGACCTTGCCGCCGAAAGAGGGAACGAGAGAGACCAGTTTCTTCTCCTCGTCGATACGCAGATCGACGCAATGAGCGGCTGTTCCTGTCTTTAATCGAGCGGCTACCGCGGGGCCCAGGGCCGAACCCGTTGAGGTGGCCCCGATAAGGTAGATCTCCGGCTGATGTTTTGCGGCCAGGTCCGCCAAAATCGGAACGAAAGTCAGAGGGGAATACATCCGAAGGCCCGGATCGTCCGCCAAGTATATCGTTTTTGCGCCCCATTCCGCCAGGCGCGCGGCTTCTTTTTCCAGTCCGCTTCCTATAAGGGTGGCTTCGACTTCTGTCCCGCCGCCCATGGCCTCGGCCAAATCACGAGCTTTGGAGAGGAGCTCGAAGGCCACATTCACTATTTTGTCTTCGACAACTTCAGCGTGGACCCATATTTTTCCGCTTTTTTCGCTCATGACTCAACCACCTATCACGACGCCGTTGGATCTGAGGACCGTGACGACACGTTCCACGATCTCCTCCGGGGTTCCCGTAAAAAGCTCTCCCGACCGCTTCAAGTCCGGGGAGAAAATTTCGCCCGGCTGCGTGGGAGAGCCTTTGAGTCCAAGATATGTATCTTCCGCTGCATCCAAATCGGCGCGTCCCCAAACCGTCAAAGGCTTGCTCTTCGCCTTCATAATGCCCATTATCGAAGTAAAACGCGGCTTCCTGATTTCCCGCGCCACGCCCAGCACCAAAGGAGCATGAGCGGTCCACTCCATATAGCCGTTTTCCATCTTTGTCTTCATGGAAAACGTTTTTTTTTGACCTTCAGTTTCTTTTCCCGGAGTTCCTTCCAACTCAAAAACGTTCCACAGATGAGGATAGCCCAACCATTCTCCCAGCTGCGAAGACACTTGAGCCGTGGCGCCGTCGGCGCTTTCACTGCCGCATAAGACAAAATCGAACGCGTA
>JAISWV010000406.1 GCA_031270755.1 Synergistaceae bacterium | reverse complement strand
GTTGCGAAACGTCAACACGTAGGGCCTGTTGGGGTCTGGAGAATAATAACAGTCCAGATCTCCGATGATGTTGTTGGACGCGTCGATATCCCGACCCCAGCGAGTGTAGCCTATGGCATCGGAGTCGGCGCCGTAAGGGGCTGAATAATACCCTGTGTATCCGGTCTTTTCTGTCCCAAGGTGAGGAGAAACGAAAGGGAGAGTCAGGTTGTTCAATCTTGCCGACTGGTCGGCCAGGGTTCCCTGGCTTAAGGTGCGAGCCCCCGTGCCGTAAGTCATGTCCTTCAGGAGCCCTGCGCGGAATTCGGCGTTGCGCATCAACGGCCATGCGGCCTTTTCCGCGTCGGTATAGGGCCATATCGGCATCTGGCCTTTCATCGACAGCGTCATGGTGGTGGAGTCGTCCAGGAAAAAGAGCACGTTGGGCTCCACCCCCGTGAGAACCGCGTCCTCCAGGGGGTAGGTGGTCTGTTTCCAGAAAGCCCGCAAGGGCACTGCCGCCCCCGCGACCGTCTCCCACAAAAACAAAAAAAACAAACACACTGTCCATCCGATCATTTTTTGTCTCATCGTTTCACCTCTCGGTCATAAAATACAAACTTCTTTTCCGCCTCAGTCCAAAACTTGGACAAACGCCTCTTCCGCCGTGCGCACCAGTTTGCGGCCGCCTCGGGGATCGACATCGTAAAGACTCACTCGAACCAAGTATGCACCGTATTTCTCCAAGGGTAGCGAGCCCGACCCGGAGAATCCCTCATTGGTACGTTTATCAACTATGTTTGATTTGCCTTCGTCCGCCAATTTGTCGCCGTCGATGATGCCGGTGCCGGGAAGCCTGATGGGGGGAGGCAGCTCTTTCATTTGGTTTGTGTCGTTGGTAAGAGAGTCTTCCAGCTTATCGATTTCGTAAAACATGTCGTAAACTCTCATTTCCAAAATTTGTCTTCCCGCCTTGTCGGTTATGGTACGGTCGTAGCTCAATTTCGCGTCGGAAAAACGGAGATCGTTCACGCTGGAAATGGCGTCCCCGCTGTTCATCACGACCGACACGTGCATGACTCCGTTGGGATCGTCGGAGTTGGTCTGCAAAATATAGCCTTTGGCGGCCTGTATGGCGCTGATCATCGTGGTATGGTTCATGTAGACGTTTTGCTGGATGCCGGATCTCCAGGCAAAGAGAAAAGATACGTCGTAGATCATTACGACGATGATACTTCCCACCAAGACAATCCCCAGAGCCATCACCAGGGCGACGCCTTCGCGCCGGCGAAACGTTTTTTTGCCACCTCTCTTCTCTTTCGTCAATTTCTTATCCTCCACGTTATAGATTTTGCGGCCAAACGGTAATGTAACGCCTCGGCCGGAAGCGCCGGAAGCCAGGACACCCACGCATGAGGCGGTGCGAACGCGACTGGATGTCTTTCTCTGCCGCGGGCCGCGATATACATTGTCAAGAGGCGTGTGAGGGGATTATAGGAAAAGTGCACCCCCACGATCCGCTCCGCCAAGATTTTGACGGTGTTGGACGTTGCGTCCGTGTAATCCGCACCAAAAATTATCTGTTCCAGTTCTTCGCGCGTATTCAGGCGGAGACGCGCCACCTGAAGCAGATGGACTTCATCGAGACCCATGACCAGTCCTTCCACCGATTGATCCGCGTCAGCCGCCAACGTCGCGATGAGTCCCTCGCTGGTCCAGCCTTCCAGGAGCAGCGGAACCCTGAGGGTCGGAAAGAGGAGCCACGTCGCGGGGTTCCTCCCCCGGGAGGCGTTATTGTCCTGTAAACCGATTGTACGGGACTCGTATTTGAAGTTTTCCAAAAAGTTCTTTCCCGAGACGCCGGAAGAAGTGTAAAACTTCGTCACGGTGACCTTGTCCCCTTTCTGTACTTTCGTCGGGTCTGGGGAAGACGATGTATAACGGGCTTTGAGCCCTGTAGGAATGCCCCAAGCGTAATAGAGCTCCCGCCCCGCGTAGACACCTCCTCCCGGCAGTGAGGCATCGGCCCGCCAATTGACGCTGCCGTCCATCGTCGTTGCGTTGTATTCATTGGAGGGATTGTGGTTCCCAACAGTTACCGGACCTCCCCAAACGTCGCCGGAAACTCCCATCAGGGCCATAATCGGAGGGTGAGCCGGATACGCGAAAGCGGAGGCGAAGGATCCTCGCCCGCTTCTGTTGTTGGGCATACCGAGGCCCACGAGCGTAAATTCTCGGCCCAGTTGTTGGACGGCCTGCTCGATTTCCGTGTTGGCCGCCGTATAATCGTCGACCTGATTGGCGGTGTTGAACGCAAACCATAACGTGGCGAGGCTCGCCCCTCCCACGATAGCGATAATCACCAGGGCAATCAGCAGTTCCACCAGAGAAAAAGCGCGTGTTGATCGTAGTGGCATCTTCCTCCTCCTCTTTGGCATATTCATTTCAGAGAGTCGTCCGAGACCGTTTCGTTAGAAAACGCATTGTAGTCTCTAGTGGTATTCAAGACAAGCCTTCCGCCGGCAACGTTACCAACGAAAACTCTCATAGCGAGCCGAATTCCTCCATCGATTTGTTCCTGTTCGTTGGCCGCAATGGTGAAACCATCGATTTGCGAGGTCCGGGCATTTTCGTCCCAGCTCCCGTTTTGTAGCGTTGAGGTATGCGCCAACGCCTCATCGACATCGCCGTAAAGATTCGGCCACAGAGATTCGAAGATCTGAACCCAATTGAAAAGCAATTCCCGGGCCTTCATTTCCTCTCTGCTGAAGGTGTAGTTTCTGGAGCTCCAGCCCAAAGTGGCAAAGATCGCCCCCATGGCAAGCACCACGACAACTATCAAGACGATACATTCGGCGATGCTCATACCCCCGCGCGCTCTCAGTTTCTTCGGTTTGCCG
>JAISWV010000372.1 GCA_031270755.1 Synergistaceae bacterium | reverse complement strand
CGGGCGTGAAGATGCTGCGACCCGTCAAGGGGATCTCGACGCTGAAAATCTATGATGCGGCCTCCTTCACGGAGGAGTTCGGGTTTCCCCCAGCCTCCATGACCGATTACCTGGCGCTTCTGGGCGACACGTCGGACAACGTGCCCGGCGTCGCGGGAATCGGAGAGAAGACCGCCCTGCAGTTGATAGGTGAGGCCGGGACGCTGGAACGGCTTTTCGAGTCTCTGGAAGATCAAAAGCCCTCCGTGAGCAAAAAACTCGCCGCGGGGAGGGAAAGCGCCTTCCAAAGCCGGGAGCTGATTCGTCTGAAACGCGACCTGGTTCTGCCCTTTTCTCTGGCGAAAGCGCGGCCCAAGTTGGAAGACGCCTTCACTCTCTGCAAACGCCTTGGGCTGGCGAAGCTCATGGAGAAGCTGATAACTCAACAAAACCTGCAAAATCAACAAAAAATGGACTTCTCCGACGAAGCCGGGGAGCCTGAGGATGAAATCGAAGAATCTCACGAACCCTGCGAGGCCCATGAGGCCGGCGGACTTTCTCAAACTCGCGAAGTTGGCGAGGTCAGCGTAAAGACCCAGGGCGATAAGAGGGGGGGATGCGAAGAAGTGGACGTAGAGAGCCTCCTGGGTGAAGACGAGCTGTCGGTGGCCCTGCTGCACTCCGGGAAATATCCTCCCGAATCTAATAGCGTCGAGCTGCAGCTGGCCGACGCGGACGGGCACTATGCCGTCCTGCGGGGGATGGAGATCGCCCCGGACTTCTGGGCCCGGTTGGCGGGTAAGAAGCTCTTCGTCAACGATTACAAGGACCTGACGGCTTATTTCGCCGAAGCCGCCCAAAAATCGGGCAAAACACGCTTCCGCCCCTTCGAAGGATGCAGGATATGGGACCTGAAAACGGCCCACTACCTGCTTCACCCCGACAGACCCACCCATACCCTGGAGGACCTGCCTCACAGGAAGCCCGACGCGGTCCTGGTCCTGGCCCTCCGGCGGGCGGCTCGGGAGCTGAACTTGGAGATCCGGCGCTACGAACGCCTCCCCGAGTTGATGGAGCGGATCGACCTGCCTCTCGTCCCCGTGCTGGTGGACATGGAGCGCAGGGGAATCCGCCTTTCCCCCAAGAGCTTTTTGGAACTGCAGCGAGAGCTGGAGGCGCGCATTGCCGACATCGAAAAAGAAATCTCCGCCGCGGCCGGCGGTTTTTCGTCCAATGACCCTTTATCCGGCGGCCTTCCGGAGGAGCTCAACCTCAACTCTCCCAAGCAGGTGGCGTGGCTGTTGTTCGAGCGTTTGGGGCTTCCCAGCAGCGCCAGGACCAAGGGAAAGACGGGATTTTCCACCAGCGCCTCGGTGTTGGAGAGCCTGGCGGCCATGAACCTTCCGCACTCCGACGTTCCCCGCCTGCTGCTGGAGCATCGGGAGCTGGCCAAAATGCAAAACAGCTTTGTCGTCCCCCTGCAGAAGGCGGCGAATTTGGGGGGCGGCGTGGTGCACACCACCTTCGAGGCGGCCTTTACGGGAACGGGGCGCCTCAGCAGCCGGGACCCGAACCTGCAAAATCTTCCGGCCTTCGGCCATTGGTCGCGCCGCATCAAAGAAGGGCTGGTGCCCGGCGACCCCGGCCGCGTTTTCGTGGCGGCGGACTACTCCCAGATAGAGCTGCGGGTCCTGGCGCACTTTTCGGGGGAAGAGCGCCTTCAGGAGGCCTTCCGCAAGGGCGGTCGGGATATCCATCGGGAGACGGCATCGTGGGTCTTCGCCACCGCCCCGGAGGACGTGACGCCCGAGCTGCGGCGCGTGGCGAAGATGATCAACTTTGGGCTGCTCTACGGCATGAGCTCCTTCGGACTTGCCGAGCGCCTGGGCATCCCCCGGGGCGAAGCGAAAGGAATTATATCCCGCTATTTCGCCGCTCTGCCCGGGGTGAAGCAATACCTGGAGGCCAGCGCGGAGTCGGCTCAAAAGAGGGGCTACACTCAGACCCTTTTCGGGCGCATCCGGCCCATCGGCGAGACCTTGGAGGGGGGACGGGACCGGAACGGACTGAAGCGTGTCGCCGTCAACACGCCGATACAGGGGACCGCCGCCGACATCGCCCGCAAGGCCATGCTGGACTTCGACCGCCGTTTCGCCGCGGACGACGACGTGCGGCTCTTCCTGCAGATTCACGACTCTCTGGTGTGCGAATGCCCGCAGGAGCGGGCCGAGGAGGTCGGAGAAGCCCTGGCGGACGTCATGAAATCCGCGGCGGTTTTAGCCGTTCCCCTGGAGGTCGAGCTTAAAACGGGCCGTTCACTGGCGGACGTGTGATCACAAAGCGAGGCTTTTGGCGAATTCACGGGCGCGGCGCTCTTTGTCCGCGTCCATAAAAACGGAAGCGTATCCCAAATCCCTTTCCGCCAGCGCGCCCGCATAACGCAGCTGGGAGTGTTTGCAATATCTTTTCATTCCCTCTTCGAACAAGTCCGCGCCCTTCTCGGGCCGGTACCCGCAGGTCAAGAGGAGCGCCATGCCCTTTCCCGCCCAGAGGGCCGGCCCTTTCTCATCGCCGTAGTATTTGTTCATTCCGTACACGAAACGGTCCAGCAGGGATTTCATCGGAGGTGTGCAGTACCACGAGTAAATCGGCGTCGCCAGGACAAGCAAATCGCAGGCCAGCACACGGACGAAAATTTCCCGGGCGTCGTCGCTCCAACGGCAGCCAAACCCCTTCCAATCTTTCTGACATACCCTGCAGGCGATGCAGGGCTCTATCCGCTTTTCGTAAAGCCGGATGAGGTCATACGAAACGCCCCGAAAGGCGAGCTCTTCCGTAAAGGGTTTCAGGAGCGCGGCGGTGTTGCCGTTTTCCCTGGGGCTTCCCATCAAAATACACCACGTCATGAGACGTCCTCCTCAAAAGCGAACGGGATTTTTTGGTATTTGAGCCAAGATCTCCATAAGGGCCTGCAGCGCTTTTGCGCGGTGCGATATTTTATTTTTCACGGCGGAGGGCAGCTCACCGAAGGAGACATCGTAGCCGTC
>JAISWV010000288.1 GCA_031270755.1 Synergistaceae bacterium | reverse complement strand
ATTACAGTATTATATTTTTTGACTTTTGCTTCTTGACCGACAAGCTGGATGAAATGCGCGGCCTCGCGTTATCACAGGGACTGAACGCTTCCGATATTCGGACGCCCGACGCCAAGAGCTGCTACTTCTATGTTTACGACCCTAACGGGGTATCGGTGCAGCTCAAGCAGTTGCTATAACGCTTTGGAAATACGGAACTGCGGCAGGGAGAGATAAGAGCTTTCCCCTCAAATTATACAAATTATAATCAGCCATAAGCCGTTCTTTATTATAACTTACAGCTGATTATAATTCACTCACTGATGTACATGCAGGGGCCTGTGCAGCAAATGGCTGAAAACCGACATTCGCTAACTCGGTTCCGTGAGCGCCTCGGGGGAGGTGTTCCGCGCCCGCGCGAGGACCGCGCGAACACCGCGCGAAAATCTACAAAAAAACCGTTTACACCCGAGACAAGTTGGAACATATATGCAATAATTTTGTGAACAGCTCCCCAAAAGACAGGGAATGGTTGGAGCAGTTTATCGAAGATTATGAGGCCGACTCTATGAATCACAAAGCCTCAACGAAGATTTACGAAAAGAGCATTGAAAAATTGAAAAAAACCTGACAAGATCTTGACTTTACCCATTTTTCAAGAAGTCTCAAAAGGAGCTGTGTGCGGTGGAACGGCTTTGTAATTCGCGGTACGACGGATGGCGAAACAAATTGACGACAGCGGTGGAACGCCGCCATTTCGACGTCGGCGTTTATGTCAAACGCGTCTCATCCGGAGAGTCGTTCGAACACAACTCAAAGCTCTCCTTCCCTTCGGCAAGCATCATAAAGCTCTTTATCTTTTATCATTTGTTCACCTGCGGCGAGGGAGCAAAAGGGGAAAAAAAAGAAAAATATCTCAAACGGACCGTAACCTACGATCACGCTCAGGCCGCCCCCGGCGGCATCCTCCACAGGGTATCGGACGGCGCGGCGCTTCGGCTCGAGGACCTTGCGATCCTGATGTTGTCGGTAAGCGACAACACGGCTACCAATATATTGATCGACGAGCTCGGAATGAGCGGCATCAACGAAACAATTCAAAACCTGGGCGCGTCCGACACGTTCCTCCGCCGCAAAATGATGGACTTCGAAGCGAAACGCGCCGGTCGGGATAATTTTACGACACCGTCCGACGTGGCGAAAGTTCTCGAGGCAATCTTGAAAAACCGGCGTATGGTGGAAATGCTGTCCGTTCAAAAGAGCACCTCCGCGTTTCCCGCGAGGCTTCCTTTCGACGACACGGACGACGTGGAACCCATACTCGCGCATAAAACAGGTTACCTCCCCGGTGTCGCGCATGACGCGGGAATATTTTTTTACTCCGAGGATCCGGTAATAGCAGTTGCGCTGACCTCCGGCGCCCCGGCACGCCAAGAAGGACACGGCTTTTGCGCCGATATCGGTGAAATCGTGTACTTTGCCTTCGCTTCAAAAAACGATATGCCCGTTCCCTATAACTGATTAAGGAGGAATTTTCACATCATGATGAAAATAACTGAAATACGCGCGGGAAAACTCTCGATACCGCTCAAAAAACCGTTCAAAACAGCACTGCGTTCAATGGACGCAGTATTCACCAACATCTTCGAGATCAGAACCGACGCGGGTGTCTCAGGATACGGAGAAGCGCCGCCTACCGCCGTCATTACCGGAGATACGGACGAATCGATCAAAGGAGCGGTTGCCGGGCGTATAGCCCCTGTTATAATCGGCCGCAATGTCGCGGACTTGAACGAAATTCTAGACGAAATGGACAAGAGCGTGCTGGGCAATACTTCGGCGAAAGCGGCTGTGGACATAGCCCTTCATGACTTGTGGGGAAAACTGTACGGGTATCCGCTGTACAGACTGTTCGGTGGTTCGATCCGAGAGATGGTCACAGACTATACCATAAGCCTCAACTCTCCGGAAGAAATGGTCCGCGATTCTGTTACCGCGGTCGCAGATGGCTATAAAGCTCTCAAAATAAAACTCGGCAACGATTTCAGGGTAGACATGGAACGGCTTTCCTGCATAAGAAACGCGGTGGGAGATTCGATATTGATACGGGTCGACGCAAATCAGGGGTGGAAGCCCAAAGAGGCGGTGCGCGCCATAAAATTCATGGAAGACAAAGGACTCGATATCGAGCTTGTGGAACAGCCCGTGGCGTATCACGATATCGACGGGCTGAGATACGTCACCAACGCGGTGGATACCGTAATCTTGGCCGACGAATCCGTAAAATCGCCCCCCGACGCCCTTAAATTGATATCGACGCGCGCCGCGGACATGATCAACATAAAGCTGATGAAGAGCGGAGGCCTTGGAGGCGCGCTGAGGATATGCGCCATTGCGGAAGCCGCCGGAGTGGAGTGCATGATAGGGTGCATGATGGAAAGCAAGGTAGCGATCTCTGCCGCGGTTCATCTTGCCTCCGCGAAAAAGATAATTACAAAATTCGACCTCGACGCGCCGATACTTTGCGCGCACGATCCGGTGGAGGGCGGCGCCGCATTCCGTGGGGCGGCGATTTCTCCGCGAGACGCTCCGGGACTTGGCATCGAATCCATAAATGGAGTCGTGTGGAACTGATACCTTTCGTCAACAGCGTCAAAAGAGGTCGATTTTACAGTTTAAAGATAAAAACGAGCTATTGAAATTTGGAATATCCATGCTTATAATGCAAGTCAATTTATTTCTTGTCATCATGAGGCGGTCGAATTGCGTGTGTGGGGTATGGTGCGTGAAGAGGAGCGGCTTTTATGGCAAAATATATCTTGAAAAGGTGTATCGTGAGCATTTTTACAATCCTGGCCGTCATTACGCTTATCTTTTTTCTGATAAGAATGCTGCCGGGGGACCCTTTCACCAGCGAAAGGGAAATTCCGGTGGCCGTGCGTCAGAATATGCTGGCGCGTTTCGGGCTGGACAAACCCCTCTATATGCAATATCTGCTTTATCTCAAAAATTTTTTCCTGCACGGCGACTTGGGACCCTCGATGAAATACGAGACACGTTCCGTGCGCGACATCATTCTCTATTCTTTTCCCGCCTCCGCGAAAATAGGATTGCTTGTCGTTCTGGCATCCCTTTTCGCGGGGATCAACATGGGGATCGTGGCGGCCATGAACCAGGGCAGGCTGCCGGACAGATCGAGTATGTTCCTCGTGACGCTTGGAGTGACGATTCCCAATTTTGTTCTCGCCAACCTGCTTATCCTGTTTTTTTCCATCAAGCTCAAAGTTCTGCCGCCGACTGGTTACGGAGGTTTCCGGTATCTGTTCATGCCCGTCGTCGCGCTCTCAGGTTACTCTACCGCGTTCATCGCCCGGCTCACCAGGAGCAAATACCTGGAAGTCATGCAGCAGGATTACATCAGAACAGCCAGGGCAAAGGGGATGTCCCGATTTTCCGTCGTATTCAAACACGCCATGCGGAACGCCATCATCCCCGTGATCACATACCTTGGACCCCTGGTAGCCAACGTGCTGACGGGAAGTTTCGTGGTTGAGACCATTTTTGCGATCCCGGGGCTGGGGCGCGAATTCGTGCTTTCCATCAGCAATCGAGACTATGCGCTTATTTTGGGAGTTTCGATTTTTTACAGTTGTTTTGTCATCCTGTGTAATTTTCTCGTCGACGTCGTTTACGTGCTTATAGACCCTAGAATAAGGTTGGGGGATACCGGGCAATGAGTCCGGAATACAAGAAAGTGGGGCCTGAGCTTTTCCAGCGGGCAGACATGACGGAGGCCGCCGACAGAGAAACGAGGCCAAACGTCACTTACTGGCAGGACGTCCGCCGACGCCTTTTCGAGAACAAGACGGCCCTCACGGCTCTTTTCGCAATTGTCGTCATCGTCCTCTGCGCGATCGTTATCCCGATGGTGAAACCGGATTATTACTCGAACCATTTCGAAGTGTCGAATCAGTGGCCAAACGCGTCGTATTGGTTCGGGACGGACAATCTGGGACGCGACATCTTCACGCGGATATGGTTTGGCGCCCGTTATTCACTCATCATCGCTTTTGCGGCGAGTTTCATCAATCTGGTCATCGGAACACTTTACGGCGGGATCTCCGGTTACGCCGGCGGACTTTTGGATTCAGTGATGATGCGAATCGTCGACATTATCTACTCCGTCCCGATGACGCTCTACGTCATCCTTTTCATGGTTTTTCTGGGGCCTGGACTTCACAGCATCATATTTGCGCTCTCCGTCTCGTACTGGCTTCCAATGGCCCGGATCGTGCGCGGCGAAATCCTCCAACTGAAACAGCAGGAGTTCATCATGGCCTCCCGCGCTCTGGGGGCTTCGGATTCGCGCATTCTCTTCAGGCACCTCATGCCCAACTGCCTTGGGCAAATAATCGTGACAATGACGCTGTCGATTCCTTCGGCCATTTTCACGGAGGCGTTTTTGAGCTTCATCGGACTGGGTATTCCGGTACCGCGGGCGTCCTGGGGCACCCTCGCCTCCGAGTCGATTTCCTACATGCGGATTGCGCCGTATCAGCTCATTTTCCCCGCTTCCGCCATCTGTCTCACCATGCTCGCCTTCAACGTCCTTGGAGATGGGCTGCGGGACGCCCTCGATCCAAAGATGCGATGAACCGGGGGAAAATTTCTGTGAATCAGAAAAATTCTGTGAAACTGCTGGAAATTTCATGCCTGAAAACGTCGTTTTTTACCCATCTGGGCGAAGTGAAGGCCGTGGACGACGTTTCGATCTGCTTGGACGAGAGCGAAACTTTGGGAATCGTCGGGGAGTCCGGAAGCGGTAAGAGCGTCACCATGCTGTCGGTGATGAGGCTGCTTTCCGATAACGGCAGAATCGTGTCCGGCGCGATTTACTTTCGCGGAAGGGATTTGACGAAGTTTTCCGAGGGCGAGATGGAACGTCTGCGCGGAAAACAAATCGGAATGATATTTCAGGATCCCATGACCTCGCTCAACCCCGTTTTCACAATAGGAAACCAGTTGACGGAAATGATCGTCCGCCATTTGGGGCTCGGAAAAAAGGACGCGCGGGACAGAGCCGTCGAAATGCTCTCGACCGTCATGATCCCGTCACCGGTTCAACGAATGAAGCAATTTCCACACGAATTGTCCGGCGGCATGAGGCAGCGCGTGATGACGGCGATGGCGCTCTGCTGCCACCCTGACATTTTGATTGCCGACGAGCCCACCACAGCCCTCGACGTGACGATCCAGGCGCAGATCATCGATCTCCTGAAAGATTTGAAAAGCCGTACCGGTACGTCTGTCATCTTGATCACCCATGATTTGGGCGTCGTAGCCGGTTTTTGCGACAAGGTCTGCGTGATGTACGCGGGGCGGATCGTTGAAAGCGGGTCTTCCGCCGACATCTTCTACACCCCGCGGCACCCCTATACAAAAGGGCTGCTCAAAAGCGTTCCAAACCCCAAGAAAATGATGAAAGAGCGGCTCGTCCCCATCAAGGGAGTCCCCCCCGACCTATTAAAACCCCCCGTTGGCTGCGCTTTTGCGCCCCGATGCGATCACGCCATGAAAATATGCATTCTGCGTCGCCCGCCTCTCTTTGAAGTGGGCGACGGGCACGGCGCGGGGTGTTTTCTGAACCATCCAGACCTGCCCGCCTCTGCTTGAGGTCATGCCGATGCCGCTGCTGGACGTCAGAAACCTGAAGAAATATTTTCCACTGAAACGAGGGCTGTTCGGCAGCCGCGCGAATTTCGTGAAGGCCGTCGACGACGTGAGCCTGTCCATCGAACGGGGCGAAACGCTGGGCCTTGTGGGCGAGTCCGGCTGCGGCAAGACCACGGTCGGCCGGACTATCGCGCGCCTTTACGACCCCAGCGAAGGCTCGATCCGTTACGATGGAACGGATATCTCGCATATGACCCAGCGGGAGCTCGTTCCATTCCGCAGGAAAATTCAGATGATCTTTCAGGACCCCTTTTCGTCCCTCGACCCCCGCATGACGGTGGGCGATATCGTAGGCGAGGCCATCGATATCCACGGGCTGGCAACGGGACAGGAGCGCGCGGAGCGTATTCGTTCCATTCTCTCCAGCGTGGGCCTTTCCGACTGGCACGCCAACCGCTATCCTCACGAATTTTCCGGCGGACAGCGGCAACGAATCGGGATCGCCCGAGCCTTGGTCGTCGAGCCGTCCTTCATTGTATGTGACGAACCGATCTCCGCGCTGGACGTCTCCATCCAGGCGCAAATCGTTAACATGCTGGAGGATTTTCAGGAAAAATTCGGGCTCACGTACCTTTTCATCGCCCACGATCTCTCGATGGTAAAGCACATCTCCACACGAATTGGCGTCATGTACCTTGGAAGCCTGGTGGAATTGGCCGGAAGCAACGATCTGTACGAAACCCCGCTGCATCCGTACACGAAATCGCTTCTCTCGGCCATTCCCATTCCTGACCCCATCGAAGCGGCAAATTCCCGGAGAATCATGCTGGAAGGCGAGGTTCCATCTCCCATAGACACGCCCCCCTGGTGCAAATTCGTCAGCCGATGTCCCCAAGCCCGGAGCATTTGCGGCGAAGACCCGCCGGAATTCAGGGAGGTCGCCTCGGGGCACTTTGCCGCCTGCCATTTTATATAGAGGAAGTTAACAAAATAACGAAAACGTGACACTGGGCAAGGTACAATATAGCGGATTACTTGTTTTGAGCTCATAAGCAGCGAACCGGCGACGGAGGAGCGGTGTGAGTCGTTTAGTTTCTTCATCAGGCTTTTTATCTTGATTTACTATAAATTAAGGAGGAAAGAAATATGTCAGGGAAAAAGTGGTTGTTTGTTTGTTGTGCGTGTATGGCTCTGTTGTTGCCAGGGATGCTGGCGCCTGCCTGGTCTGCGGAAAAAGTTATCAAGGTGAACATGACGTCCGACCCGGCCACCATCGACCCGTCCCGCACCACCGAGGCCACGTCCGCTCTCGTTATCATGAACTGCTTCGAGGGGCTCATGGGATTTGACGCGGACGGGAAATTGGTCCCCGTCGCGGCGGAAAGTTACGAAGTTTCCCCGGATGGGCTGGTCTACACCTTCAAGCTCAGGCAGGACGGGGTTTGGTCCAACGGGGATCCCGTGACGGCGAAGGACTTCGTCTATGCTTGGAAGCGTGTACTGGAGCCTGGAGTCGCGGCGAACTACGCGTCGGAAATGTACATCGTGAAAAACGGTAAACCCTATAACGAGGGAACGGTGGGAGATTCTGAACTGGGCCTCAAGGCACTGGACGATTACACGCTTCAGATTACGCTGGAAAATCCGACGGGTTACTTCCTGAGCTTCGCGGCCATGTTCTTCGCCATGCCGGAGAACGAGAAGGTGGTCTCGGGGAACGAACAATGGACGTTGAAAGGGGAGACCTACGTGGGCAACGGCCCCTTCAAGATGGTGGAATGGCGTCCGAAGGAGAGCATCGTCATCGAACGCAACCCCCTTCACCGTAACGCCGCCAGCGTGAAGCTCGACCGGGTCGAGTTCAGGATCCTGACCGACCCGAACTCGGCCCTTGCCACCTACGAAGCCGGCGACCTCGACGTTCTCGACGGCAACGTTCCGGCCGCCATGATTCCCACGCTGATCGCCGAGGGGCAGGCGAAAACGGTGCCGTACCTGGCGACGGTGAGGATGCAGTTCAACGTCTCCGACAACGCCATGGAGTACGACGCCAAGCAGGCGAAAGCCACTCTCGACCCGAGGGTGCGCCGGGCGCTGGCGCTGGCTATCGACCGTAACGTGATTGTGAAAAATATCACCCGCGCGAACGAAAAACCCGCAACGTCTTTCGTGCCCTCGGGGATTATCGGCCCTGACGGGCGCGATTTCAAGCTGAAGGACTACGTCAATCCGGCGGGGGATGTGGCGGAAGCGAAAAAACTCCTGGCGGCAGCGGGGTATCCGGACGGTAAAGGCTTTCCGGAGTTGACCTACATCTACGGGGATTTTGGCGTCAACGGCGAAATCGCTCAAGCCGTCCAGGCCATGTGGAAGACCAACCTGAACGTGACGCTGAACCTGGAACCGATGGAATACGGCGTCTTGCTCAACCGCAGGAGCGCGGCGAACCGCCAGTACATTCTTGCCTTCGCGCGGTGGATAGCGGACTACGTGGACCCGGCCAATTTCCTGGAGGTATTCACGTACAGCGACAGCAAAAACTACAACAACCCGAAGTACGAGGAATTGATCGCGAAGGCAAAAACCATAACGGACCAAGCCGCGCGATTCGACGTCCTGCGTGAGGCCGAGGCCGTTTTGATGGGAGACATGCCTATCATTCCCATTTATGAAATGACAAGCACGCTCATGGTCCGCGATTACGTAAAAGGGTACGATAAGGATATCATGGGTTATCTCCAGTTCAGCAGAGTCGACATC
>JAISWV010000274.1 GCA_031270755.1 Synergistaceae bacterium | reverse complement strand
AAAAAAGCGCGTGGCGGTCATCGGCGCCACAGGCAGCGTAGGCTCTTCGGTTTTAGACGTCTGCCGTCATCACCGGGATCGCGTGGAAGTCACGGCATTGGCCGCGGGGCGGGACGCGGAAAAACTGGCCTCTCTGTCGGCGGAGTTCGGGGCGTCGAAGCTCTGCCTGGCGTCGAAAGAGGCGGCCGCCTCCCTTCCGGGAAAGTTGAGCGCCCCGATAGAAGTGCTTTCCGGTCCCCTGGGGCTGGAGACCTTGTCCCAAGACCCGGACGTCGATCATATCGTCTTCGCCTCCTCCGGCACCGCGGCCATCGAGGCCCTCCAGGCCGCTTTGAGGGCCGGCAAAGAGGTCTCCCTGGCCAACAAGGAAAGCATCGTCGTCGCCGGAACGTGGGTCATGCCCCTGATCCAACGCCGCGACCAACTGCGCCCCCTGGACAGCGAGCACAACGCCATATGGCAGTGCCTCCAAGGGGAGGCGGGGGCGGGAAAGCCGCGCAAAATATACCTCACGGCCTCGGGCGGTCCTTTCCGAGACTGGCCCTTCGAGGACTTGAAGAACGTCACCCCGGAGATGGCCTTGAAGCACCCCGTGTGGAACATGGGAGCGAAGATCACCGTGGACAGCGCCACCTTGATGAACAAAGGCATAGAGTTGATCGAGGCGGCGCTTTTGTTCGGGCTGGAACCCCATCAGGTCGAGGCCCTGGTCTCGCCGGGATCCTTCGTGCACGGATTGGTGGAGTTCGAAGACGGCTGCGTCAAAATGCTGGCAGGCGAGCCGGACATGCGCCTTCCCGCGGCTTCTTGCCTTTTCTGGCCGGAACGTTTGCGGCCCAAAAGCGATTTTCCCCGCCCGGAACTTTCCTCAAGGACGCTTTCCTTCGATTTGGCCGACGAAGGGCGCTTCCCGGCCCTGCGGGTGGCGAAGGAGGCGCTGAGGAGAGGCGGCCCTTATCCGGCCCTTTTGGTGGGGGCCGACGAGGCCGCGGTGGACCGCTTCATGAAAAAAACCATTCCCTTCACGGCCATCCCGGAGGTGGTCGAAGAAACCCTGACAGCCTGCCCCGCTGGCGCTCCCCGTTCTTTGGACGAGGCACTGGCGTTGGTGGAGTGGGGTCGGGAACATTGCGCTTCAATATGCGGCAAAGTGCGATAAAATAAAAAACGCGATAAATCACACATTAATACAAGGAGATAACGAAGCATGGTCAGTTTCATTTCGTTTGTGATCGTCATAGGGATATGCGTTCTCGTTCACGAGTACGGACATTACATAACGGCCCGTCTTCTGGGCGTTCAGGTCCACGAGTTCGCTCTCGGCATGGGGCCGGTGGTGAAGCAGATACGGCAAAACGACACCGGCGGTTCGAACCCCGGCGAGGCGGGTTCTTTCGCCAAGCCCCGGATGCTGTGGTCTTTGCGCCTCTTTCCGGTGGGGGGCTTCTGCCGGCTGGCCGGGATGGGAGAGGAGTCCGACGGCGAAACGGTGGCGCCGGGCATGGGGTTCAACGAGCAGCGCGCCTGGAAACGCTTCTTTATCCTTCTGGATGGTTCCCTGGGCAACGTGGTTTTGGCATTGATCCTGACTGCGGCGTTTCTCTACGGGCACGGCGTCTTGAACATGAACGACACGAAAATTGGAACTCTGATGGAGGGCTTCCCCGCCCAGCAGGCCGGGTTCCAAGAGGGAGACCGTATCTTGGAGGTCAACGGAAAGCCCGTGTCGGAGTGGCGCGAAATGTCGAACAGCCTGCGGACGGCGGCGAAGCAGGGGAACGTGACCTTTACGGTGGAACGGAACGCCCAAGTCGTCAAGATCGAAACCGCCATCCCGGAGAGCGAAGAGCACGGGTATCCCATGCTGGGCATCACCCCGGCCCTGGAGCGTTACACCGCTCTGGGCGCGGTCCAAAACGCCGCCGGCTACATCTGGGACATGACAGTTTTGATGCTCCGGGGGATCTGGGACTGGATCGTCCAGAAACAAGAGGTGGACGTGACCGGCCCCATCGGCATCGCGTCCATGTCGGGCAGAGCCATGCGCGAGGGCGTGTGGAGCTTCGTCACGTTTGTAGCTCTGATCAGCCTCAACTTGGGCCTGCTGAACCTTTTCCCCTTCCCGGCGCTGGACGGAGGGCGCATCGTGTTCGTGCTGCTGGAAATGCTTTTTCGGCGCCGCCTGCCCGAAAAGGTCGAAAATTGGATCCACACCACGGGGTTCGTTTTGTTGATTTCTTTAATGCTCTTCATAACATGGCAGGATATTTACAGGCTCTTTTTTGTGGAATGACATTTATTAGGATGAAATTTGTGAAATGACGTTCGCGAGATGACCCGTCAAATAAAAATCGGAAAACTCTCCATCGGGGGCGGCGCTCCTGTCCGGGTCGAGAGTATGCTCAAAATCGCGCTTTCCCAAAAAGAGGAGTGCGCCGCGCAGTGCGAGCGTCTTTTGCGCGAAGGATGCGAGCTGGCGCGGGTGGCCCTGCCCTCCGCGGATCTGGCGGAATCTTTGGCCTGGCTCAACGGACACACGTCTCTGCCTCTCATGGCCGACGTTCATTTCGACCCCGAAATCGCCGTGGCGGCTATGAAGGCAGGGTGTGCCAGCATACGCATCAACCCCGGCAACATGCCCCTTCGCGGTCTGGGCGAGATGATACGAACAGCGAAAGACCGCGGGGTCGTCATTCGCGTCGGGGCCAACGGCGGATCCCTTTCGGCGCGGCAATTGGCGGCAGCGGAGGGCGACCGCGCCGCCGCTCTTTTTCTCGCGGTCAAAGAACAGGCGGCGCTGCTTTTGGAGCACGATTTTCACGACGTCATCCTGTCCGCCAAAAGCTCGTCCGTGGGGGACACCGTCAGGGCCAACACCTTCATTGCCCGGGCCTACCCCGACCTGCCCCTGCACATCGGCGTCACGGAGGCCGGGCCCGGAGACGGAGGCGTCGTCAAGAGCGCCGTGGGCATAGCGTCCCTCCTGGAACAGGGGATAGGCGATACGCTGCGCGTTTCTTTGACCGACGAACCGCAGCGGGAGGTTCGCGTGGGCTACGAGATTTTGAAGGCTCTGAGGCTGCGCGCCCGGGGCGTCGATCTCGTTTCCTGCCCCACGTGCGGACGCCGGAGGACCGACGTGAGAAAACTGGTGAGCTTGGTCGAACCGATGCTCTCCAATCTGCCGGACGGAACCACCGTAGCCGTCATGGGCTGCGAGGTCAACGGCCCCAAAGAAGCCAAGGGGGCGCACCTGGGCATAGCCGGCACTCCTGTGGGGGCTGTTCTTTTCAAAAAGGGCGCCGTGGTGGGAGAGTACGCTTTCGAAGAACTGCCGAAAATTCTCCCCGCGTTTTTCAACGGAAACGAAATCGAATGACGAAAATTTTTTTATTTTTTTAAGAAAACACTTATCTACTAGAGGTGATGGCGTGTTGTTGAAAGATTTATGGGTTCTTTTTGTTTCCTTCGCGAAAACGGGCGCGGTGGCCTACGGTGGGGGGCCTTCAATGGTTCCTGTCATGAAAGCGGAGGTGATCGAGCGGAAAAAATGGATCGAGACGGAAAATTTCATGGATGCCTTGGCTATCGCGAATACCTTGCCTGGCCCTCTCGTCACCAAGCTCTCCGCCGCGGTCGGTTATTACAAAGCGGGATGGCGCGGAGGCATTGTGAGCATGGTGGGTATTGTCCTGCCCAGCGCCGCGGCGCTGTTGGTGCTCATGGGCTTCGTGGCCTTGGTGAAAGGGAGCCCTGTGGTTGCCGGCATGTTGAAGGGCCTGCGCCCCGTGGTCGTCGCCATGTTGGCCTACGCGGCCTGGGACATGGCCCCCAACGCGCTGAAGGACTACAAAACCGTGACGATCGGCATCGCCGCCTTGGGACTCATGATCTTCACCCCTATTCACCCCGCGCTGATCGTGGTGGCGGGGGGACTTGTGGGCATGGGCCTGAAACTCTAGAGCCTGCCGGAACGTCTGTCAGGCAGGAGGAAAAATGATGGATTCTTTATTGGAGCTTTTGTGGTCCTTTGTGAAAATAGGCTGTGTCGGGTACGGCGGAGGCCCTTCGATGATCCCTCTCATCAAAGAAGAGGTCGTGAACCTTCGGCAGTGGATGAACGTCACCGATTTCATGGACGTTCTGGCGATCGGCAACGGCCTTCCCGGGCCCATCGCCACGAAAATGTCCGCGGTGATCGGCTACGAAGTATCAGGAATTCCCGGAGCCATCGTCGCGACTCTGGGAATCGTCATGCCGAGCCTCGTCGCTCTTGTCCTGCTCTTGAAGTTCGTCGCGCTCATCAAAGACAACCCCAGAGTGAAAAGCATGCTGAAGGGCCTGCGCCCCGTGGTCGTCGCCATGTTGGCTTACGCGGCCTACGACTTTTCTTTCGGGGCCCTGACGGACGTCGTGACGTGGATTATCGCGGGTATCACCTTGATCTTGATGATTCGCACCAAAATTCACCCGGCGCTTTTCATCGTAGCGGGAGCCGCGGCCGGAGCGCTGTTACGGCTATAAAATAAAGGAAGCGCTGATTGATCCCTGAGCTTTAAATCGGTATGTTATTAAATTTTTGACCTTTGGAGGAATCCCAGTGAAACGGAACGTCGAGCAGCAGGATCTTTTGAAATTGCACTTCCCGTCCAATCCGAGTTTCTCGCCTGAAGGAGGGCGCATTGCCTACCGAGTATCACAGCCCAACCTGGAAAAAAATGGATACGACTCCAATATCTGGGTCTACGACATCAAAAACGACACCCATAGGAAACTGACGAACTCCGGAGCGGAAAATTTTTTTTGCTGGAGCCATGACGGCTCTTCCCTGATCTTTGCGTCCAAACGCGACGAAAGCAAAGGCGAAAATAAAAATGAAAAGAAAGGCAAACAAACGTCTTTTTACTCGATCGCGCTTCAAGGTGGCGAGGCGGCTCTTCTGTTCCAGGTCCCTCATACTGTCAGCGCCGTTCTGGCATTGGACGAACACCGTTACCTTCTGACGGCGGTTTACGAGCCGGAGTGCTGCGGGAACCCCGAGGACGCCGACGTCATGATCTTCGAGCAAATCCCCTTCATGGCCAACGGCAAGGGCTACATCGGCCAGCAGCGCACGGCGCTGGCAATTTACGACTTGGACACGCGAAAACTCCAGCGTTTGACCCCTCCCTCGATGGACGTGACTCGTTATGCCCTGAACAAAAAAAAGACGGAGGCCCTGATCGTGGGGGTGGACTATCGAGATGTCAAGCCCGTGGAGAACTCCGTCTGCAAAATGGACCTTTTCACCGGGACGGCGCAATGCCTCAGTGAAGGGTTGTCCTTCACCTTCGTCCACGCCGCCTGGCTGGGCGACAGGGTTCTCGTCACGGGGACGGACCATGAGAGCATGGGGGTCAACGAAAACCTCAAGTTTTACGTCCTCGAAGGCGGGCAGTTGCAGTGCTTGACCCCCGGCCTGGACAGCGGCCTGGGACATGCCGTGGTGGCGGACAGCAACTACGGATGTACGGAACTGGGGGGTGCGTTTTTCCTCCGGGAGGGCGCGCCGCGTTCCGAAGAAATCGTCTACTGCGCCACGGACGTGATGAAGAGCCGCCTTTATCAGCTGGGAAAAGACGGCTGCCCGAAGCAGCTCACCTTCGATACCTCCGCCGTGGTCGATTACTGCGTGGAGGCGTCCAGCGGCCGCATCGCTTTCGTCGCCTACGAAGGACTTTATCCGCCTGAGCTGTACCTGTTGGAGTCGGGAAAGGAAAAACGCCTCACAAACTTCAACCGCCCCCTGTTCGACGAGCTGCGCCTGTCTCAGCCCATCCACGTCACCGTGGACAACGGCCAGGGCTGGAAACTGGACGGCTGGTACATGAAGCCGGCAAATTTCCAAGAGGGCAAAAAGTATCCCACGCTGCTCCATGTCCACGGGGGCCCCAAAGCGGCCTTTGGGGATATCTACCATCACGAAATGCAGTGCTGGGCGGCCAAGGGATACGCGGTGATCTACTGCAATCCTCGGGGCGGCGACGGGCGGGGAAGCGCTTTCCAGGACATCCGGGGGCGCTACGGCGATCTCGATTACCACGACCTGACGGTCTTCACGGACTGGTGCGTGGAAAACTTGAGCTTCGTCGACGGCTCGCGGCTGGGGGTCACGGGCGGCTCCTACGGCGGCTACATGACCAACTGGATCGTCACGCAGACCGACCGGTTCAAGGCCGCTGTTTCTCAGCGCGGCATCAGCAACTGGGTCTCGAAATTCGGAGGGTGCGACATCGGGTACTACTACGTGGAAGACCAGCATCTCGGGACGCCCTGGAGCAAGCCGGAGAACCCGTGGCGGGAGTCCCCGCTGAAATACGCGGACAAGGTGAAGACCCCCGTTCTTTTCATTCACTCCACGGAGGACTTTCGCTGCGAGTTAAACCAGGGCTTTCAGATGTTCACGGCTTTGAAGGTTCTGGGGGTGGAGAGCCGCATGTGCGTGTTCAAGGGAGAAAACCATGAACTCAGCCGCTCCGGCAAACCCCGTAGCCGCCTGGCCCGTCTCCGCGCAATCTCCGACTGGTTCGACAGCCATTTGTGAAACCGGCAAAATTTACTTTACTTAAGTTAGGTCTATTACAAGCGTCAGGCGCCTTTTGCAAGTACATGATCATGCGACCCGCTATCGTCGAGCTGGTGGACAATTCTGTCCACCAAGCCTATTTTGGGTACAATCAATTCCTCATTTTGCCCATCACCCCACGGACAGCGGATTTTATTGTCGGTCATAGCGGAAGCTCCCCTCAATCGAAATTGAGCCTAACCCGCACGGTTATTTCATCTTCATCCGGCACTTCAAAATAGTGGTCAATGTCCTCATCGTGAACCAGGAAAAAGTCGGACTCGCCGCTT
>JAISWV010000431.1 GCA_031270755.1 Synergistaceae bacterium | reverse complement strand
TCGCGTCCGAGACTCCGACTCTGTCCAGTTCGATCAAAATGGTTCCTCGATAAACGCCCGCGTGTATCTCTGTTTCAAAGATATTGGGGTTGCCGCCGGCCTTGACACCCATGTAGTTTGTGGCAAAATCCAATTCGCCGCGATAAGGCTCGAGCGATATGAGAGGGGACACGCGTACCGGCCCGGTACGTTTTTTCGTGTCTTTATCAGCGATCATGAAACCGAACAAATCGTCGTCGATGTATTTCTCGGGTTCCCCCAGCGTGTACGCCGCACCTTTGTTCTGTTTCGCTAGGGCAGCCTCCGAGAGTTCCCAACCCAACACTGCCAGCTGCTCTCGAAGATCTCTCCTGACGGCCTGGGAGGATTTATAAGGATATTCATTGCCGTCGTTCATTCTTATTTTTTTGATGCTCGAAATGTTGTCCGCCTCTTTGTCGGATCCATTGAGCGAGGCGTAAGAAGCGCGCGTCAAATACGTAAGTGTAAGGCACTTGTTCTTCATAATATTCATTTGCATTCGAATGCTCCTTCCTAACAAGTTATGTTATGTTGCTTATACATCTTTTTCTTGTTTGACAGAATGTGGACGCATTGTTCCATTGTAGACGTTCATCGCGGAAATCATACAATACGCCTTAAATTCCTCGAAGTCTACATCGGGTTCTTCCATAACACCTGACACAATTTCTTTGTTGAGAATGATGCCGTAACGGAATTGCAGGCGATTAAGCTGTTCAAGGAAATCTTTGACCGTCCTCGTCTTCCTCAAGGCGAATAAATCTCCCTTAACGGGTTTTAAATCGACATTTCCCTTTTCATCCTTCAAAATGTCCTTTGCGGATAAAACAATCTGAGCGCCAAGTTTCGTTGCAGTTTCTACCTGCTCCTTCGTCATGCCCGACCCCTCCCCATTGTCCACATCTCGACAGTGAATCACCATTTCATACAACTTTGTAAAAAACAAAATTCGTTCTAAATAAGGATAATCTACAATCAAAGACTTTTTTAAAACGAAACTCTCTACATCAAGCAAAATCGAGCTTTTCTTAAATACTTTCCGCAAAATTTCATTGCGGTAAAGTCCATTTGCCGGGTCAAAGCTTTTTTGTGGAATCAATTGAACATAAAAATCTTTAAAGAGACTCTCTAAAAAAGAAGCGCTTTCATCGGCAGAAAAGAAAACCTTCTTGTCCTTTCTCTCCCTATCTGCTTCTCTCTTGAGATGGTCGATCAATCTAAACACGTAGGTCGTGTCGTTATATTGTACAATTTCCTTTGTAACAAAAGTTTGCCCTTTGGTCTCCAAAGACATCAAGACGACTCCAAGCGATGCCGTCTTTTCAAGTTTTTCCAGGGAGATTTCCTCGTCTTCGAAATCCTCTTCTTGACTCTGCCTTTCTTTTTTGTGTTCCCGCAAGAGCTCATAAGCCGCAGTATAAAAACCCCATAAAACCTCGTAAGGCAAACGAGCGTTTTGCAAAATCTTACGCTTCTGATCGTCAAAATTCGAGAAATATATCGTCGCCGGGTCATATCCACGCAGAGGAGAGGCACAACCCATCCACTCATGCGCCTTCGCCAAAACTTCCATATCTTCGGAATTGAGCTGCATAATATGAGTATACGGCGACGCCGCTTTATATTGAGCCGCGTGGACCGCAAATTTGCCTAACATACCGCACTCCCAGCAAATGACGTCCGGCGTACCATATGAGGAATTAAACGAAAAAGTAGCGTTTTTGCTGGAGAACAGCGGGAAAGTCGTCTGATCGACATCGCCGCATACCATGTGTTGCCCGCAGATGGAGCAAACTTTTATTTTTCCTTTTTGGGGAAGAATATCCAATTTAGGGTGACAGACTGGCTGGGCATAGATCAATTTCCTATTGTCCGTCCATAAAATTTTTTTCTCCCTCTCCAAAAATTCATCACAACGGACGCGTAACGACTGGTCCATATCTTTGTAAAGGATTCCATCGGCCCTCCAACTCCTCGCACTGGTTGACAGTCCAGCTACAGGCGTAGGCATTCGTTTGGGACCAGAATAAAACTCGTCGCGTTCCTTGTCATAAAGCACCAATTCTTTCTTCTCCATCTGCTGAGATGTCGATTGATTCCACCACGTAGAAGCCAGCTTTTCATAACAAGCTTCCAGGAAGGCCTTTAATTTCCCTTCGTCAGCTGTATCGATCAATACCCCTTCCCGTGTAACCTCGAGCGACACGTCAGGCCATCTCGGCTCGTCAGAATCCGGATTCGTCGCACCCAAAAGCGAGTTGGCGATGAAGTACAATCCCGCAATGCCGCTGTCGAACCACCAATGACCTCTCATACGAAACAATCTTTTAATTTTTTACCCCTCCCATCCGACAAGAAGAATCCATTCTTTTAAAGAAAATACTTAAGCAACACAAATAAGTTTCCATCCCTTTTTAGGAATTAGGGAAAATTTATGGTGACCTCACCTGTCAAGACTGTAGCGATATAAATGCTCAGGATCAAGCAATTTTCGTTTTTCCTCCAAATTACAAGGAGTAGCTTTTTTTTCGAGCCAATCGAATTTCATTTTCAGTGGGCCGAACTGGAAGTTTAACATAACCTCCCGGCTCTCAAACGGAATACTTTCTACTCTTTTCTCCTTTTGAGTTTCTTTAATCATCTTAACCCTTCTTTACTGGACTGGCCCAAATTTCTGGATTTCTGAAATCGATTATATAGCATTTTCTCCAAAAATCAAGAATTATTATAAGTGTTGCTTAATTATAACAAAATTTCCTCTCTCCGTAATTATACTCGCGAGCATATAGATTTACAATGTCAACAGGTTAAGCATATTGGCATATTTCTCCGGCATTGAGATAGCTCTCATATGTAGATTAAGAAATGCGCATGGAAGGTTGGGCTCTATAAATTTTTCTTAACCTATTGACATTAGATAGATTTGCCAAAATTCGCCCGCATATTGGGAAAATTATCAGGTTCACTTTCACTTGCCTCGACGGGATTGGCAAACATTTTCGTTCGCTGGTATATATACTCGTTCCGCCCTAAAGTTGCGTTATAAAATCATATAGTGCCCATAGCACCTTCAAGGGAAGAATATGTAGCTCAATTTCGGGATGCGCCGAGTATCACACATCCCCATCCCCCGCTGTTCTTCGCTCCGAGGCCGCAGTCTATGCCTACCTGCAGCAGGGGGATCGGGCCTTTCAACAAAAATTCACCCTCCCAGCCTTTGATGGGAAAGTTGCTTTTCTCGTCGAACTTGGCCACTCGCTCCCAAACTTTTCCCAACGGCCTCACCTCCACTTCGCCCTCCGGTATAGGAGACTCGGAGTGGAGGGCGCGAAATTTTTTGACCAGGTTGTTGTGGACCGATTCGGAGAAGTCGGGGGAGGAGGGGTGGAAGTAAGCCGTGTACTTCCGCCCGTCGTTTCTTTGCATTTGGGAGTAGCACGTTATCGGGGAAAGCGTTCTCACGTGAACTTCCTCTGATGTCACGGCAAGGGGTATCGCCTCCACGCCCTCGCATATGACCGAGGTGTTGCCGATGCGCAGATCCTCGTTTTTGAAAGCGCCGCTGACGAATCCATCCAGAGTGTTGAAGATGGGGGTCGAGACGACGAGACGTATCGGCTGGTCGTACTCGTTCTTTCCCTTGCTCTCTCTCGGGCGAGTCGCGGAAAGCGGCCAGCTCATCGCGAAAAGCTTCATCGGCCTGCCGTCCACTCTGTAGCCCTCGTTGTGAAGAAAAGCGGCGCGCTCCGGCGGCAAAAGCTTGTACAAAAGGGCCTGAAAAAGATGCAAGTTGACGAAGGGAAGTCTCAAGGTATTCGACTCGCGGGAACAAAACTGTAAAGATAAATGCATAAGAGTCACCTCTTTTTCAATATGGATAACGCGTTTGTAACAGATTTGTGATAGAAGATTTCGGAAGGTCTTTATTAGGAAGAAGCGTTATTCAAAATTCAGAAACACTTTCGCCTCATGAAAATGAAAACAACTCCAGGGCCGCGAGGGCAGGCAAGGCGCGTCGTTTTTCTTCTCACTCCAGTTCTCTCACGCAAAACTGTAGAAAAGCCGCGTCTTTTTCGGCTTCTTCGGGAGAGCTATAGGCCTTTTGCGTTCGCAAGTCGTTGATGCGTCCGAACAGATTTACGAGTTCTTCTCCTTCGTTGCTCAAGATTCCCTTGCCGATATGATAACGCCCTGTCTGCAGCATGTTGAGAAGTGTACTGCAGCACAGCTTCAAGAGAAAATATTCCGGCGTCACGTCTTTTGTCTGCAACATGGGAGTCCCCTCCTTGATTTCCATGACCTTGAGGACCTCTTCTTTCAACGCATCCAACACAAACGACTGCCCCAACAGCGCCTCGAGATCGTCCAGCACTTCAATCGCTTCCGATAAATTGGGCAAGGCAGACTGCGTGACACGCTTGTCATAAGTGACGGGAGCCGGCGCAATTTGAGCGGTATCGATACTGACCAACGCTTGATTGAGAAGGCTGTATACCCGATCGAACCCCAGTTTTTCGGGAAGAGGATCTCGCTGCGCCTCGAGGTCACGAGTGTCGCCGCTCAACGGAAGAACGAGTTCCTCCGCCTGGGGCCAGCCAAAATCCGCTGCTCGATCGTCATTGTTTTCTTGGGCCGGCTCTTCGTCAAAAGTTTCCTGATTTATATCTTCTCGATTTATGTCTTCTTTGAAAGAATATGGATTTTCGGCCGGTTCTGTCATTGCGATCGTCGTTTCTGTCTCGGCTTCCGCCATAGTTTCCTCCAAAGACAAACGATCCGGGTCGAAGTCCGCTGAAATTGTCTCTTCTTGCTTTTTCCGTCGCCAATCGAAAAATTTTCCGGCACAGACAAAAAAGATCACCAGTACCGGAAGCGCAAGACCCGCATAAAGGACAAAAGAGGAAACCGTGTCGTTCTGCGGCGCCGGTGTTACCGCTTCAGGCGCTGCCGCTGCCGTCTCAAGAGTCGCCGACAGCCCCGGGATATCTCCCGAAGGTTCCGCGGCGTTGGAAACGGCGGAAACGGTGGGAGAAGCGTCGAAGGAAGGGGATACGAGCGGCGGACGTTCCTCCCGAGGCAACTCGGATGGAAGCGCAGATGGGAGCTCGGGTAAGGAAACCGACAGCTTCGGTATTTCGGCAAGGGGCCGCGGGGTAAGGGTCAGGGACGCGACCCAAGCGTTGAGGAGGGCTCCGAACTCTCTGCGCCAATGGTCTTCGTCTTCGGGAAAATACTTGACCAGCACCAGAACGAGTTTTTCGCCGCAGAAAAGCGACGCGCACTTGTAACGCAAACCCTGCGCAGGCTCTTTCGATTCTCGGCCTTGCGAACTCTTTTCAGTGCTTTTTTCCGGGTTTTTCCCGGTTTGCAAAAATTCGACGCCATAGGTCGTAACGGAAAGATCTTCCAAATCTGTTCCTATGGTCTCTTGGGTCAATTTCTTCACGTTCCCGTAACGAGAGTCTATCAAAGCAGCGACAAAATCTCCGTTTGTCTTCTCCAAGATGTCAGGGGGAAGGGGAAGAATTTTCCCACTGCCATCGGCGTTCCAAATTGAAAAAATCTGCAGAACCGCTTTTGGGGCATCCAACGTTCTGTTGGACCTCGCACTCGCATAAAGGGCTTGTTGGACGTGAAGCATCCGATCCGCGTCCAACTTCCGCTCCACAGTGCCGTCTTTGGAAACGAGATCCCATGCTGAAGGCAAAGAAAGCAACCCCGCATTTTGAGTGGGAATCTGCAGCCACTCTTGCAGGCCGGCGTCCGGGGAAACGGCACCGGGCAATAGCGAGCTTTCCGCCGCCCAGCTCTGGGCGGCAAAGAACAAAACGAAAACAAGAGACGATACGAGACCTTCTATCGACAATAAAAGCTTTCTGTTACCGTCGTTTCTATACATTATGCCCTCGCCATGCTCTCACTGTCTTGTGCGCTCATCAAACGGTCTTTGCGTCAAGAACAATGCGATTTGAGCAAACTCGTCAGATGCTCCGAGACCTCTTCGACCAGCTGAAAATCCCTGGCCTCGACCAAGATACGCAAAAGGGGTTCCGTTCCCGAGGGCCGGATGAAAACCCGTCCATGTCCTTCCATGCACTTCTGAACTTCACTCGAAAGAGAATCCACAAAATCCATGTCGAGGCTGCGTTCATTCGCGATCGCCAAATTGCTGAGACGCTGCGGGTAGCGGGCAAAACGGTCGACCAAGGTATCGATGTCCTCGTTCAGGTCGTGGCAAGCGTTCAACATCATGATCATCGTGCAGAGACCATCTCCGGTGCGGGAATAGGTGTTGGCGATGATGTGGCCGGACTGCTCGCCGCCAAGCCTCGCACCGAACTGCCGCATGGCCGAGAGCACGTAACGATCCCCTACAGGGCATCGAAAGAGCCGGATACCCTCGCGGGCAAGGTGTTCCTCGAGGGCCATGTTGCTCATGACAGTGACGGCAACCCCCGACCCCAGGTCATTCCGGCTCGCCAGCCAGCGGGCCAGGACCCATATCGCAATATCACCGTCGATCGTGCGCCCTTTAGAGTCCACCATCAGCATCCTGTCGGCGTCGCCGTCGTAGGCGAAACCGATTTTATGACCGCATTCCGTCACGACACGCGCCAAATGTCCTATATGGATGACCCCGACGCCTTCGTTGATATTCAAGCCGTCCGGGTTCGTGCCGATCAACGACCATTTCGCGCCCAGACGTTCCATCAGAAACGGCATTACCGTACATGCGGCGCCGTGTGCGCAATCGATCACCATGGAGGAAGGAAGAAATTCCTTTTGCTGCATTTGTGAAGCCAGGTGGTCGGCGTAGTCCTGTATGGCATTGGACAAGGGGCAAACTTCTCCCACAGACGCCCCTGTGGGACGCCAGTCGTCCGTGAGGTTGTCGCTCAGATATTCCTCGATGGCGGACTCGGACTCGTCGGACAGCTTGCAGCCATCTCGGTCGAGAAACTTGATGCCGTTGTACTCCGCCGGGTTGTGAGAGGCGCTGATCACCGCCCCCCCGTCCGCCGATACGTGCTGTACCGCGAAGCTCACGCCGGGCGTGGGAATGACCCCAACGGAAAGGACCTCAGCCCCTGCCGAAGACATCCCGGCGGACAGCGCTCCCTCCAACATCGTCCCCGACCGCCGCGTGTCCCTGCCGACCACGATACGGGGGCGGGGAATGCCTCGCTCTGTCAAAAACAAAATGAAAGAGCGTCCCAGCCTCAACGCCATTTCGGGAGTCATCCCGCCGATGTTGGCGACGTCACGAACACCGTCCGTTCCGAAAAAAACTCGCTTGTTTCGATCCAAAGCTTTGTCGTCCAAAGCGCCCACGGTCCCCGTTCACCATCCCGCCCACTACTCTCCTACGGCACTTACCGTCACCGTGGGAGGATCTATCTTTACTATTTTGAAGTCGTCCGATACGAACGTGACCCGCACAGGCAAGGTCGTTTTGCGGAGGAAAATGTTCGACAGATCGACAAAAACCCTAAGTCCAAGTTCTTCGAGATTGAAGGTTTCCATACGGGACGGCGACGCTTCGACGGTCACGTCGGCAACAGCGGGGCTGACCAGCCACTTTCCCATGTCTTCGGCGTCGGCCCCCTCTATGGCGATGGGAATACCCGAAAGCTGCTTCTGTGCCGCGATAGGTTCCAACTGAACCGAGAGTTTGACCGATTTGACGTCCATCGTGGATATTTCTTTATCTTTGAAAGGACGCAATTGGACGATAAGCGTCTGATCCGCCGAAATCCCGGTGATATCGATGGTCTCCGTATCGATCGCGGAAATCGAATCCAATTTTGCTTTGACTCCTTGCAGCATGACCTCGGCAGGGTCCGTCGTAACGGAACGCACCGCATAATCCGCAAATGGTTTTCCGCTCAGCCTGACGTTGACGGCGGTTTTTTTTCTGGGCAACCCGGTCACCAGCGTCGCGCTCATTTTTACCTGCGACGGCTCCAGCGTCACCTCATCTTCGAAGGGCTCCGATTGCACGATCTTCACCGGCAAAAGCAGTTCTTTTCCCCCTTCGAGTTCTTGAAAAGTCGGTATGATGCTGACGGAACCGATTTTCGCCAGGTCCCTGTCCGTTCCTTTGACGTTCAGCTCTTTGGGCACGATCTCCACAGCCTCCAAGTACCTCCCTGCCGGGATATCCTGAGGCAAGGTGACCTCCACCGGGATCATACGCCCCGCCAGGCGTATCAGCTCGATATCGACCCTGGAGGGATTGACGCTCACCACCCGCACGTTTTGCGGCGCCGTCGCCTTTACGGGCTCCCGATATTTGCCCGAAGAAAGCCTTTTGAGATCCACCTCGCACAAGATGGAGTCGTATTCCAACCGATTCATGACGTTTTCGGACGCCTCGACCTCCACGGTGATCTCCTGTACCGCGTTTCTTATTCCAAGTTCAGGAGCGAGGTTGCGGTATTCGAGCCGGCAAAGGAACTCGCGTTTTTCGTTGACGATCATCTCTCCTTTATCCACGGCATAAAACCACATAAAAACGGCAACAGACACGGATATTCCCCACAACACCCAAGGAGACGTCAAAATATCGTCAAATTTTTTAGATATGTTCATCAAAGACCGATCCTTCGCATTTATAATACGCGTCTCTTCCGTCTATTTAGGCCACAGCCTATTTAGACCACAGCGGCCGCAGTAATTTCAAAATCCTGTCTTTTAAAGTTTTTTGAGTGATTTCACGTGTCCCGGAGAAATAAAACAACAGCAATTTATGAACTTGGGCGTCTTTCATGTTTTTCGACAAGTGCCCATTGTAGGCCAGAGCCACCTCGCCCCGTTCTTCGGAGACCACCAGAGCCATGGCGTCCGAGACGTCCGTAATCCCCAACGCCGCCCGGTGCCGGGTCCCATACCATCGGGAAATGTTGGGGTTGTCCGTCAGCGGCAGGTAACACCCCGCCGCGATAATACCGTCCCGGTCCATAATCACGGCCCCGTCGTGCAAAGGGTTGTTCTTCCAAAACAAAGAGATGATCAGCTCTTGAGAAATTTGGGCGTCGAGCTTCACCGCCGTTATCCAATAGTCTTTGAGACCCGTGTCTTGCTGCAGAACGAGAAGGGCCCCGATCTTGTTGGCTTTCATGTA
>JAISWV010000220.1 GCA_031270755.1 Synergistaceae bacterium | reverse complement strand
GCGCAAAAGGAGTTCCCGATGAAGCAGGCGCTGGAACAGGGCCTTATGGTCGCCATTGGAACCGACAGCCCGGTTATCGACAT
The DNA here is from genome assembly GCA_031270755.1 of Synergistaceae bacterium. Taxonomy (GTDB): domain Bacteria; phylum Synergistota; class Synergistia; order Synergistales; family Aminobacteriaceae; genus JAISLU01. Next base: position 3,067 of record JAISWV010000220.1, on the reverse strand, counting down.
CGACCCAAAATATTCCCTTTATGGGGCGGTTTTTCGTAAAACATTGAGCGGCAAGTCCTGCGGTACACAACAGGCCATATCCATGCGGCAAGCGATTTGGACTTACACGCAGGCGGGCGCCGTCATGAGCTTCGAGGAAAACCGCAAGGGCTCCATCACGCAGGGCAAGTGGGCGGATTTTGTCGTGTTGCCCCTGGACCCAACGGCGGTCTGCGAAAGCGAAGCGGAAAAGTTGCTTGAAATGCAGGTAATCGCAACCGTATTGGATGGAACATGTGTACACGGCGGCATTGAATAAATTCATACAATATCGTATTTGCGATAGTTTTAGAATAAAATACGCTCAGCGGATTTTAGGCTATAATGGTTCGGGCCGTTTGATTGGGCCCCGGTTGGAGTATGAATGCTTGCGGGGAGGGCATCGGAGAAGGTGGCGCCGTGATCGTCAAGGTAAAATATTGTGGCGGCTGTAACGCGAGCTACGACCGCGCCGCGTTGGTGCGGCGTCTTCAAGAGGCGTTTCCGTCGATAGAGTTTGTGTATGCGGCGACGGGCGAAGTCAAGGGGACCGAGCCCCGGGACAGGCAGGACTTCGCGCTGGCAGTGTGCGGGTGCTCCGTCAAATGCGCGGATTACAAAGATTTCCAGGGATCCTTGGGAAGGTTCGTGGCCGCGTCTCAGAATGACTTTTCTCCGGCGTGCCGGGAAATCGAGAAGGCGTTGTCGAAGGGCCATCCACATTAACGTGTTTTTCGAGCCGGGGTGTTCTGCTTTTGTCTAAATTGAAAAGGAATGGGGGGAATCGCCATGATTTCGGTATTGAGAACACACACTCACGGCAAGGCTTCAGGACACGAAGAACTGACACTGGACAACCTGAGGCCGGGAAGTTGGATCAACGCCGTCGCCCCCACGCGCCGGGAACTGGAGGACATTGCCCGCCTCGTCGCCGTTCCGCTGGACTTTCTTACAGCTGCCACGGACATTGAAGAATCGAGCCGCATCGACTTCGAGGAAGCGGATGAGGACAACGGGAATACCGCCTGCATGTTATTGGTCATCAACATCCCCAAACACCCCGAGAGCTTCGACTTCGACACCCTGCCCCTGGGCATCGTTCTTACGGACAAGATTTTCATCACCGTCTGCCTGGAGGCCAACGACATCCTGCCCGGCCCAAAAGGCGGCGTAAGCGGGTTCTGCACCTGGAAGCGCACGCGGTTCCTTCTGCAGATCCTCTACAAGACCGCCAGCACGTATCTGCAGTACATCAACGAGATGAACCGCATGTCCGACTCCATCGAAACGGCCCTGCGCCAGGCCATGCAGAACGAGGAGCTCTTCAAGCTGATGGACTTGGAAAAGGGTATGACCTTTTTCACGGGAGCGCTCCGCAGCAACCGAGTGGCGGTGGACAAACTGGTGCGTATGCTGAACAACGTCCAATTCAAGGAATTGGTGAAGGTTCGCGAGGAGGACGAAGACCTGCTGGAGGACGTCATCGTCGAATACGACCAAGCCTACGATATGGTGCGGGTCTACAGCGACGTGCTGGGGGGCATGATGGACGCTTTCGCCTCGATCATCTCTAACAACTTGAACATCGTGATGAAATTTCTGGCCTCGATGACCATCATCATCTCGATCCCCACGGTCGTATCCAGCTTTTGGGGCATGAACATAGGAGTTCCCTGGACCGAAGCCCGCTACGCTTTTGTGTGGGTCATGGGAGTGGCTGCCGGTCTCAGCGGTGTCGCCGCCTACTGGCTCTGGAAAAAACGGATGTTCTGAGGAATATAAGTTTATTATTTGACTTAGAGTTTCCTTTGGTTTATTATAATTTCGAATAGGTCGTTCAAGATTATAAGAACACGAGAGGGGTTAGTGGTTATGCCTGTGAACTTGAAGGGGAAAAGTTTCTTGACGCTTTTGGATTTCAGCCCGGAGGAGATCGTTTATCTGCTGGATCTGTCCGCCGACTTGAAGGCGAAAAAACGCTCCGGCGTCAGAGGAACGGCGCTGAGCGGCAAAAATGTGGCCCTTTTGTTCGAAAAAGCCTCGACGCGCACGCGTTGCGCCTTTACCGTCGCCTGCATCGACGAAGGAGGGCACCCGGAGTTTTTGGGGAAAAACGACATTCACCTAGGCGGCAAGGAAGACGTCAAGGACACGGCTCGGGTCCTGGGGCGCATGTTCGACGGAATAGAATTTCGGGGCTTCAAGCAGAGCATGGTGGAGGAGCTGGCGCAGTGGTCGGGCGTTCCCGTTTGGAACGGCCTCACGGACGTGGACCACCCCACCCAGGTTCTGGCGGATTTTCTGACGTTACAGGAAAACTTCGGCAAGCGGCTCAAAGGCCTTTCTCTGACCTACGTGGGGGATGGGCGCAACAACATGGCAAACGCCTTGATGATCGGTTGTTCCAAATTGGGAGTTCATTTTACCATCGGATCGCCAAAAGAACTTTTTCCCGATCCCGCGTTGGTGGACAAATGCAAAACGGCCGCCCAGGTCAGCGGGTCCGTCATCAAAATCGTGGAGGACCCAGGGGAGTCCGTGAAGGGAGCCGACGCGATCTACACCGACGTGTGGGTTTCCATGGGCGAGGAAGACCAAAAAGACGCCCGAGTCAAACTCCTGAAGCCCTACCAGGTGAACGCCGACCTCATGAAGGCCACAGGCAAGGCCTCCACGATTTTTTTGCACTGCCTGCCGGCGGTCAAAGGCTACGAGGTCACGGAGGACGTTTTCGAGTCACCGGCTTCCAAGGTCTTCGACGAGGCGGAAAATCGTATGCACACCATCAAGGCCGTGATGGTCGCCACGATAGGAAATCAATAAAGAACGCGGAAGACCCTGGAGCGTATGTTGCCGCACGCCTGGGGAAAATGTTCGAGCAGCGCACGATATTTGACAAAAAGCTCTTTTGTGTTATATTCCTCAATTGTGGCGAGGGCTTGTAGCTCAGTGGATAGAGCGACGGCCTCCTAAGCCGTAGGTCGGCGGTTCGAGTCCGCCCAAGCTCGCCAAGAATAGCAAAGCTTCAGGAGATTTCTTCTGGGTCTTT
>JAISWV010000214.1 GCA_031270755.1 Synergistaceae bacterium | reverse complement strand
ACATTCTCTGAACTTAAGAAAATTTCGCCCTATATTGTCACGGGAAAAGAAAATAAGTGATAGCAAGCATCTTTTACTTTCATAAGCTAACGCATAGAAATTCTGTCCGTCACTCAGGTTTCGATGGTTCAGATATAATGATTCACCGTAACGCAACTATGTACATTGAAGGATGTGATTTCGTTGTCTGAATTAGTTTACAATATTTTTGTCGAACCATTTTCCAAGACCCGACAGTTCGTCGCATCCCCAACTTTCCAAAATTCTCACAAAACGAGGGCAACCCCTTTGGCGCGATTCGCGGCCTTCGTTATGGCGTTCATCGCGTTTATCCCGGTCATTCTGCCGGCAGGTCAGGCTCGGGCGGCGGTCGAACTGCCCGAGGAGGTCGTCGTCGGTTCCGTCATATACGACGAGTCGGAGGACAAGTATCTGTCACCGGGCATGGTGACGGTGATACGCCCGGAGGAGAAAAAGGGCGAACAACGCACCCTTCCCGACCTCCTGGAGGAAGTCCCCGGACTTCGGGTCATAAAACTCCACGGCCGCCACGGTTACGCCGTCGCCTCCGTCAGGGGCAGCACGTCGGCGCAAGTCGCGGTCTACGTGGACGGGATTTTGATGAACCTCCAGAACGAATCCGCAGTGGACCTTTCCGCCATACCCGTGGACGACATTCAGCGCATCGAGGTCTACAGAGGTTACATACCGGCCCGGTTCGGAGCGCAAGCTATGGGCGGCGTCATCAGCATCGTCACCAAAAACCCCCAAAAACCCGAGACGAATCTTTCCCTGGGCGCCGGGTCCTTTGGCAGGTACAAGGGAACCCTGTCTCACGGAACCGCTCTCGGGGATGGGAAGCTCTTCGCTTCCTTCGGCTACGAGGCGAGCGGCGGGGATTTTCCTTACTGGAACGACAACGGGACACCTTACAACGACACCGAGGATTACGAGGCCCGCCGCCGGGGAAATGGCTTCGAGAACACGGATGTTCTTCTGAAATGGGAAAACGCCCATTGGAAGGCCCGCGCCTCCTGGACAAAGCGCGACAGGGAACTCGCCCTCTCGGCTCCCGGGCTGGACAAGCCGGGAGAGGAACAACGGCCCGGCGCGCTTCTCGACACCGACAGATGGGATTTATCCTTTGGCGGAAGCCGGACCGCGGGCGAGGTCCGTTGGGGTTGGGAAATGCTCTACACCGGCCAGGCAAAAGACTACGACAGCAGAAGAGGCTCCGCCCCCAGCCTGATCGGCGGGAGCTACGTGACGAAAAGCGAATACGAAACCCGCCGCGCCGGAATATCTTTCAACGCCGACGTGAGCCTTGGAGAACGCCATTTCCTGGAACTCCTGGCCGAGTACTCCAAAGAGCGGCTCCACGTTCGCGGGGATTCCCTTTTCGAGTACCTGAACGGAATCGAAACGTACAGCCGGACCGACTGGAACTTCAACTTGCAGGACACCATCGCTCTCGACGGAGCCGGCAGCTTTCTTCTGACCCCCTCCCTCCGCTGGCACGAACAGGGCGGCGAAGGACACTTTTCCTGGCAGGCGGCCCTCTCGAAGGAGTTTTCGCAGAGTTGGATGCTCAAGAGCACCTTCGGCACCTACGCCAGAGCCCCCAACATGTACGAGCGTTACGGAGACGGCGCTTTTATCCTCCCCTCGGCGGCAGATCTGAAGTGGGAGACCGGAACCCAATTCGACGTTGGCGCGATGTGGAATGGGGAAATTTTAGGCGCGCAATCCAGCCTCTCGCTGTCGTCCTTCTGGAGGGACTCGGAGAATCTGATCGAGTTCGACATGGAAAACCCGCGGTTCGGCAGGTACCGGAACATCGCCAAGGCTCAGGTGAAAGGGCTGGAGTTCGAGGCAGGTTTGGATTGGGAGAAGTGGAATCTCTCCCTCTCCGGCACTTGGATGAAAGGCGAGAACAGGACGCCGGACGACGAGGGGTCCGTGAGGTTCTACGGCAAGACCCTTCCCAACCGGCCCGAGTGGAGCGCCTCCACAAGGCTCACCAGGAAACTCCTGGACGCCTATGGAAGAAACAGAGGCGGCGTGTTCGCCGAGTATCGGTACACTGGGGAGAACTACGCGGATTCCTCGGAGAAAGTGCTGTTCGACGCCCGAAACGTGTGGAACGTGGGCGTCAAGTACGACCTGAGCGAGACGATGCGTTTGACCCTGGGAGTGGACGACGTTTTCGACAGCGCCGACGGCTGGCGGATGCGCCCCGACGGCTTGAACGGCCCCGTTCGGATGCTCTGGTATCCCGTGGAGGGAAGGACGTTTTACGCCACGCTGAGCGTGGAGTTTTGAGGGAATCGAGAAGTCTGGAACCGTGTCGAGTCACGGGGAGTTTTTTCACTTCACTCCTCGCCACTCCTCGCCAGACGGAAGAAGTAGACCCTCCTTGATTTGCATATAATTTGACATATAATATGCAAGTATTTCTTGATTGTTTGCACATTATATGCATATATTGAAGGTGGCCTCTATGAAGCATTTTGATTATTCTTTCCTGGAAAACGGTCTGTTACCCGCACAATTTTTAAACATCGCCAGCGCCATCAGCGAGCTTAAAGTGATGGCGGCTGAAAGAAAAAATACTTGTCCCAACATCTTTACGAGTTTGGAAAGCATTGCGCGAGTACAATCAGTCAAAGGTTCCAATGAAATTGAGGGTATTGTGACAAGTGAAGAACGTCTTGCTGCGATTGTCAATCAGAGTGGCGCCCCCTTGAATCACAATGAAATGGAGATAGCAGGATACCGCGACGCCTTGAATGCTGTCCATCAGGCTTTTGACACCCTCGATGCGCGTGAAGCCGACATTTTGGGCCTACACCGCACTTTGCTCTCCTATACCCCGAAGGGTGGCGGCAATTACAAAACCGTTGACAACGTTATTGTGGAAATTGACGTTTCCGGCAGACGAAAGGTTCGTTTTGCTCCAACCTTAGCCAAGGAAACCGCCGAAACAATGGAACAGCTTATTTTGGCGTTCTTGGAAGCGCGAAGTAATACCAATATCAACGGACTCTTATTGATTCCCTGTTTTATCCTCGACTTCCTTTGTGTTCACCCTTTTTCAGACGGAAATGGCAGAATGTCGCGGCTTCTTTCTTTGCTTTTACTTTACAAAAACGGTTTTGACGTCGGAAAATATATCTCATTCGAGGAGCAGATCAACCGTTCGAAGTACGAATATTATGCGGCATTGCAGTTGTCTTCTACCGGCTGGCATACGAGCGAAAACAGTTATTTTCCCTTTCTTGGAAATTTCCTGCAAACCCTTTTGCGCTGCTACAAAGAATTAGACAAACGGTTCACTGTGGTGCAAGGGAAGCGTGTCACGAAGCAAAACCGTATCGAGGCGACCGTTTTAAACAGTCTGCTCCCGATCTCCAAGAAAGAAATTGCGCATGTGCTGCCGGATATTAGCCCCACAACTATCGAAGCGGTACTCGGTTCGATGATCAAGTCTGGGATCGTCAAAAAAATCGGTTCGGCAAGGAATACGAAGTATCTCAGGCAGTAGCTCATTTTTAAAAATTCAATAAATTACGGGGCCTTTTAGGCAAAAATGCGAGATTTTCTTGGATGCAAGCGAGCTATCCGATCACGACGATTTTTCTTCCGTCAATCTCGACTACACTGGAATCTATTCCGTAGACGGCGGAGATCGTTTCCGTTGTAATTATGGTCTCGTCCCCATATTTGTAAACAGCGCCGTTTCTGATGAACAAAAACTTGTCGCAGTAACGCAAGGCGAGACTCAGATCATGGAGGACAATCAGCACGCCCATGTTTCGTTCCCGCGCCGATTTCCGCACCAAGGCCAGCATCTCATGCTGATTTTTAGGGTCGAGACTGCTGGTGGGTTCATCTAACAGCAATAACTTTGGCTGCTGGACAAGGGCTCTTGCCAACATCACTTTTTGCAGTTCGCCTCCAGAGAGTTCGTCGACATACCTCAGCTTGAATTTTGACATGCCCACACGCGCCATCATTTCGTCGCAAAGGTCCAAGTCCTCTTGAGAGACGGTCCATCCAACGTAGGGTTTTCGCCCCAAAAGCACGGAGTCGAATACGGTCGTTTGACTCAGTTCGTTCTTTTGCGCCACATAGGATATGCAACGGGCTATTTCCCGCTGTCTCATCTTGAGCACGTCCTTATTGTCGATATATACTTTACCTGTTTTCGGCGTGCGTATCCTGTTCAAGCAGGTAATGAGGGTACTTTTACCAGCCCCGTTATTGCCTAAAATTCCGACGCACTCACCCGGCTGGACGCTGAAGCTGACGTTTTTCAAAACTTCATTGCCGGCATAGGCAAAGGAAATATTTTGGACTTCGATCATTTGATATTCCCTTTAACAATCATGTAGAGGAACAGCGGAGCCCCCAAAAAGGAGGTGAGTGCCCCTATCGGAAGAACGGCCGGCGCGATCAGTATCCGCGAAAGCACATCGGAAGCCACCATCAGCGCGGCACCCATAAGAGCAGAGCCAGGGATGAGGTAACGATAGTCGTTCCCGACAAATCTGCGGACCATGTGGGGCGCTATCAAGCCAATAAAGTTAATGGTTCCCACAAAAGCCACCGCCACAGAGGAAATCAAAGCGCACACCGCCATGCTCGTCACAATCAACCTATCCACAGGAACGCCGAGGCTCTTGGCCGTGTGGGTCCCACTCTCCAAAGCGTTGTAATTCCAACGGTTGTAAATGAAATACAGGAACGCTACGGCTCCAAGAAAGAATATCAGGGCACTTTCCCGCAGCCCGGCCCGTCCGAGGCTGCCGAAAGTCCAGTACACAACGGTCGCGATCATCACGTCGTCGGCGAAATACTGAATTAACGTTGTCGCGCCGATAAACAACGAACTGAACGCGACGCCCGCCAGTATCATGACAGGCGGTGTGACTCCGCTGACGCGGGACAGACCTAAAATGAGGACCGTAGTGCCTATGCCGCCCAAAAAAGCGCAAACCGCGATCAAATAGGGGTTCGTAACCGTAATGGCGGCAGAGGTACCGGCATTCACTTGGATTCCGGCGCCGAGATACACGATGGCAAACGCGGCTCCGAAAGAGGCTCCTTGAGCGACCCCCAGCGTCGACGCGGAAGACAAAGGATTACGAAGCACGTTTTGCATCACGCAACCCGACATAGCAAGCGCGATTCCGACGCTGACGCCCGCCGCGATTCGAGGCATACGCACATTCCACACAATTGTTTTACTGGACGGCATACCGCCGCCCAGCAGTGTTTTCAATATTGCCGCCACCGAAAGCCCGGAGGAGCCCACTGAAATAGACAATACGCACATGGAGAACAAAACAGCGGCAAGTGCGAGTAAAATCATCCATTTCTTTCTGATGTACCGGTCATAATCGTCATGGATTCGTGTCAGGCTCCCCGAACGCATCCGGCTATTTTCCCATCGCTATCGTGCCGTAATGAAGCCCGCCCTTCGCCATAGCGTTAAAAGTGTTCTCGCCCAGAAAAAGGGTCAATATCTCGGCGGATTTACTGGCGATATCGATATCGGTAAACCTGTCGGGAAAGAGAACGATACCCGCATAGTAGGCGTTCATCAAAGCGTAGGTGATATTCATGCCGCAGTTGTTGAAAGAGGGCATCGTGTAGATCCGGCCCTCTCGCACTGCGCGCAGGGAGTTGAAGTAACTCGGATTGGTCGCGTATTCGTCGTTTACCATGTCCATATTGCCGGGATCCAAGAAAATCACGTCGGGGTCCCATACGACGACCCGCTCCAGGTCCGCCTCGAAATATCCCGGCTTATCCGCCTCGTCGGCCACATTCAACGCATTGATTCCAAGGAAAGGGCCGAACTTGGAATATGTCCCAGCGAAGCCGTGTCTGCCGTTAAACGTAACCGCGCCGGTATACGCCTTCAATTTTTCACTGTCGGGAATGCCGGACGTGCGCTCGCCGAGATCTTTTTTGCAGGAGTCGATAAAGGACAACACCTCCTTACAGCGTCCCTGAGCTCCGATGACTTCGGCAAATACCCGCATGGCGCTATAGAAGGTCTCATCGGCAAAGTTGTTGCTGATATATCTCACACAAACGACGGGAATATTCGTCTGAGCATACAGTTCGTCGGCCGCCTCCGCGGAAAAGCCGGCAAGGACGACGTCGGGCGCGGCCTTGATGATTTCCTCGGGATAGCCGTTGTTGTTGCCGCTGCCTCCGCCTGCGCCCACAACGGGCAATTTTTTGAGCGCTTCGTAGTAGACGGGGTTATAGTCTCTCAACACGGTCAAGTTCTTGGCGTCGTGTTCTTCATTGCCGATCATCATGTCCACGGCATTCAAATACGCCGCCATACGCGGCGCTCCCGAACCCAGACAAACGATGGTTTTCACCTCCGCCGGAACTTCGACTGCCCGGCCCCACACGTCCAGAACCCTTCGGGTTTCTCCCGGCGCGCCGTAAGCGGGAAAGCTACACATGACGGCCAAAGCCAGCAACACAATAAGCATTTTCCTGATTTTCATGACCTCGACTCCTTCATTAGATATTTAGAAAGTAGGTTCAAGCCCCTTTGGCGGCGTTTTTACCAGCCACGGTCGTATTCCTCGAAACAATCCAGACAAACTCGTTTCCCTTCCTTCAGGCGGATTTTATGCTCTGGGGCCGATTCGCCGCACTGTTCGCAGACTACGGAGGGGAAAATACGCGCCCGTTC
>JAISWV010000208.1 GCA_031270755.1 Synergistaceae bacterium | reverse complement strand
ACGACGAATATGAATCAATCCCTTTGACACACTTTACCCCGTTTGAAGACTGGAATTATGTTCTGAATCATAAATGATAACAAATTATTTCGCAAGTTATTATTTAACAATTCCTTAGTTCGGTTCTGGAGTCACTGCCTCACTAATAGAGAGGGGTTAGTTTACCCTCTCTTATTTTTCTCATTTACTTTAGTGCAGTGGTTCCGCAATTATCACAATATAATATTTATACTTTAGAAGTGTGACAAAACAGATCTTCATACACCTTCAATGCACCACAGGTTCAATCACATTTTTTCGAAAATCATCTGATTTAGACATTAAAAAGCTGTAACATATTTTGTCATATTTTTCAAGTATAAATACTATACCCAAATTACCATGATGGTAATTTGGGCTATACAGGCTTATACTATTTTTGTAGAAGTGTCCACGTTTTTCTGCGATACTCTTGTCAAAAGTGCGCGAAGAACGAGGGCTTTTCACCCGCTTCCTTGAAGCGCGTGATGTATTTTGACACTTTCCGGCAAGCCGGCAAAGTGTCAAAGCAGGTATTATTGTGGGCTTTGCGCGTTGTGGCAAGCTACTCCGCGAAAAAAGCCAAGTGTGTTGTATCCACACTCCGGCTTTTTTATTGTGTCGGCGCTATGTCCTTCACAATCCGTAGACAATCATTCCCATACACGACGAATAAACAATAAGCAGTATAGGCGATAGCTGTTTGCGAAAGATTTTTTTGTAACCGAGCATGGCAGCGGCAAGTAATATCGTGATGATAAGGCTTTTAGGGTCAATGCCGGAACCGGCAGGAAAACAGTTCTTCCATATCAGATAAATACCCATAGCCAGAATAATGCCGATAATACTCGGCTTTAGCCCTTGCAAAACAGCTTTGACATAAGCATTTTTCAGAGCGTTTTTGAGGACAGCCATTAAAATCAGAATGACGAAAAACGAGGGCAACACGACGGCAACTGTCGCCACGACGGCACCTAAAAATCCGGCTTGACTGCTTCCCACGAAGGTAGCCAAGTTTACCATGATCGGGCCGGGAGTGCTTTCGCTCACGGCGATTAGATAGGTCAAGCTTTCCTCATTTAGCCAACCGTAGGAAAGGACAACATCGCGGATAAGTGGGATTGCCCCATACGCGCCGCCGAACGCAAAGCAACCCACTTTTAGAAAGCCTAAAATCAATTCGAGATAGATCATTTCTCAACCTCCCTGCTGCCTTGCAGCTTTGTTTTGTAGAAAAATATCGCAAGGCTGATAACTCCGGCTGTCAGCATGATGTAGATGGAGGACAGGCACAGCGTAAATATACTTACGAGGAGCATGGTGAAACACGACAGTAGCATAACTACACAGGGGAAAATCTTTTTGTGCATTTTCTGTATCATTATGATTGCGGCGTTCAGTATCAACAGACCGACAGCCACTTTAATCCCTTTGAAAGCATTGGCAATCAGCGTGAAGGAAAGAAAATCATTGAAAATCATTGAGATTAGATATATAATCACAAATGATGGAAACACCATACCCAAAGTTGCAAGAATGGCTCCCATCATTCCGGCCTGTTTGTATCCGACATAGGTCGCACAGTTGATAGCGATAGGGCCGGGAGTGCTTTCAGCAATAACGGTGACATTCATCATTTCATCATGCGTTATCCATTTTTTCTTTTCTACGCACTCTGCTTCAATAAGCGCAATCATGGCGTATCCTCCGCCGAAAGTAAACAGGCCGATTTTTGCAAAGGACAGGAATAGCTTTCGTTTAAGACTAGTAGGTTGTAATATCTAAAACTTTACAAAATATTCGGGTACAATCGCTTCAGCTTTGTTCGAGTTTCCGCTGCGGTCAAGCGCCAGTCGGCGCCCTTTTGCGCGGCCCCTTGCTTCTCAAGGCGTGTTTAGGCTTGCGGTGTTACGTTTTTGTTACATAACGGTTGTTTTTCCGTTACCCTCCTCCATTATTCTAGGTTTGTCAAAATTGACTTTAAGGAGGAAGTGGGGATGTTGAACAAGTGGAAAGTTTTTGTCGCAACGTTGATTAGAGGATTAGGGGTTGCAGGGGCGGCCTATGCGTCGGAAATCGTTGTCAATGGGTCGACGACGGTACTGCCTTTTGCGCAGATTGCGGTGGAGCGCTTCGCGCCCGCGCATCCCGAGGTCAAGATCTCCATTTCGGGCGGCGGTACGGGCAACGGAATCAAGGGGTTGATAGACAAGACGACTCACATCGCCAACGCGTCGCGGGAGATCAAGAGCAGCGAGATCGAGCAGGCCAAGGCAAACGGAGTGACGCCCTTCGAAACGGCGGTGGCTCTGGATTGCATCGTGCCCGTGGTTCATCCGTCGAATCCCGTTAAGAACTTGACGTTCGCGCAGCTCAAAAAAATTTACACCGGCGAGATCACCAATTGGAAGGACGTTGGAGGGGAGAACGCCGCTATTGCGGTGGTGGGCCGCGATTCCAGCTCGGGCACCTACGGAACCTGGCAGGAATTGGTGGTGGAAAAGGGCGATAAGGATCAGAAATCCCGCGTCACCCCCAAAGCCCAAGTCACGGCGTCCAGCGGAGCTATGCTGACAACGGTGGCCAAAAACAAGTTGGCTATCGGATACGAGGGAATCGGGTACGTGGACAAGACGGTGAAAGCCGTGAGCGTAGAGGGCGTAGAGGCCTCTCTGGCTACGGCGAAGAACAACACCTATCCCCTGTCCCGCAAGCTTTACATGTACACCGACGGCGCGCCGGCCGGAGACGTCAAGGCCTTCATCGACTACGTCCTCTCGCCTGACGGGCAGAAAATTGTAACGGACACGGGCTTCATAAATATTCATTAAAATAGCTTGGTTAATATAAGACAATATCAGTATACACAAAAACGGGCAACTCCGGGACAGTGGAGTTGCCCATAAAAGCTTCAAGGGAGGGGGACTTCAGGACTTCATGCTTCACACGAGAAAAAGAGGGACAACGTCTCCCCACTTCGGCGGGTGGGGAGATAGAGTCGCCGCTAGAACCGCGCTTTCCGTTTCGACGGTCTGTATTTTAATCATGGGGTTCATCTTGTACTTTCTGGTGAAAGAGAGCTTGCCCGTCTTGAAAGCGACGACGCTTTCCGAGCTTCTTTTCGGCATGGACTGGTACCCCCAGGAAACTCCTCCCGCTTTGGGAATGTTTCCGCTCATTATGTCGAGCCTTGCCGTGACTTTTTTGTCGAGCGCCATCGGCCTGCCCGTCAGTCTTGCCATCGCCGTCTTCACCGCAGAGATCGCTCCGCGCCGCCTGCGCAACCTGGTCAAGCCTCTTTTGGAACTTCTGGGGTTCATCCCCTCCATCGTATTCGGGTTTCTGGGGATGGTGGTGGTAGCGCCGTGGCTGCAGGACCGCTTCAGCCTTCTGACGGGGCTGAACATGGCCAACGCCTCCGCGCTTTTGGGGATGATGATGGTCCCCATCGTGGGGTCCCTGGCCGACGAGGCACTCTGCGCGGTACCTCGGGAGCTGCGGGACGCCTCTTACGCTTTGGGAGCGACGCGGTGGGAGACGATTCGCAGGGTCGTGCTGCCCAGCGCCTTACCAGGCATTCTGTCGGCGTCTCTTCTGGGCGTGATGCGCGCCACGGGAGAGACGATGGTCATGTTGATGGCGGCAGGCGGAGCCGCGGTTATTCCCAGAAGCCTCTTCGACCCCGTGCGTCCTTTGACCTCTACCATCGCTGCCGAGATGGGGGAGACGCCGGTGGGCTCGGAGCACTACCACGCCCTTTTCTTTGCCGGGCTGATTCTTCTTCTGATCACTTTGGCCATCAACCTGTTGTCCGCAAAAATCGAGGCGAAGGGCTTCAAATTGAAGGGCGGAAATCTTTAATAAAAAAATGGGAAAAATAGAAAAATGAGAAAGGCGGGAGTTTGGGATGCGTAAGTTTTCCGATAAAATCGCGACCCTCGTTTTCTGGGGAACGGCCTTATCCCTTGGGGCCCTGCTGGCAGGGGTACTGGCTTTCGTGGTGAACCGCGGATGGGCCGCCCTTTCTTGGGAGTTTATCTCTGAACCGCCCCGCGACGGCATGACGGCCGGCGGGATCTGGACGCCCTTGGTGGGAACTCTGGAGTTGATCGCGGTCTCCATGGTTGCGACGGTACCGGTGGGGGTGGGAACGGGGTTATACTTTTCGGAGTACGCCACCGATTCTTTTTTCACCCACGTCCTGCGCCAGTCGATTCGGGCACTGGCCGGAGTTCCATCGGTGGTGTTCGGGCTTTTCGGGCTGTCGCTTTTCGTGATTTTTCTGGGCTTCGGCTCGTCGATGCTCTCGGCCTCTCTGACTTTGGCCTGCCTCTCTCTGCCGCTCATGGTCACGGCCTCAGAGCAGGCGTTTCGGGCGGTGCCGCAGGATTATCGGGATGCCTCTTACGCCCTGGGCGCGACGAAATGGCAGACAATCCGCAAGGTGGTGCTGCCGTCCGCGGCCTCCACGATTATCACGGGGGTCATTCTCTCCATCGGCCGTGTGGCGGGGGAGACGGCTCCCATCATCTTCACCGGTGCCGCGTTCTACACGCCCGGGGTGGCACAAAGCCTTTTCGACGAGGTTATGGCCCTGCCTTACCATGTTTACGTTCTCGCCACAGCCGGAACCAACATCGAAGCGACGCGCCCGCTGCAATATGGGGCGATTTTGGTTCTGGTGGGCTTGGTGTTGGGTATCAGCTCCGTGGGCGTCTGGATGAGAACCAGATTGACCCGGGGACAATAAATAAAAAAACGAGAGGGATACAATGGACAAGACGCAGACGGAATCGGATCGGGATTTGCCGCAGGTGCGCACACAGGGCCTAAATTTGTATTATGGCCCGGACCGTGTTCTTTGGTCGCTGAACTTCGATATTCCCAGGGGTTGCGTCGCGGCCTTCATCGGGCCGTCGGGCTGCGGAAAAAGCTCTTACCTTCGGTGCCTCAACCGTATGAACGACTTCATCCCGGGCGCCAGAGTGGAGGGGCATGTTTTGATCGACGGCGCGGATATCTACGCCCCCGGCGTGGACGTCATCGCTCTTCGGCGCCGTGTCGGCATGGTCTTCCAAAAACCCAACCCCTTTCCCATGTCGATCTACGAGAACGTCGCCTATGGGCCACGTCTTTTCGGAGTGAAGAACAGGGAGGCCCTGGACGAAACGGTCCGTTCCAGTCTGGAGGGGGCGGCGCTGTGGAGCGAGGTGAAAGACAAGCTGAATACTCTGGGCACGGGGCTCTCGGGCGGCCAGCAACAGCGCCTCTGTATAGCCCGCGCCATCGCCACCGAGCCGGAGGTTTTGTTGATGGACGAGCCCACCAGCGCCCTGGATCCCCTGTCCACCTCCCGCATCGAGGAGCTGATCCGCGATTTGAAATCGCGCTTCACCGTTGCAATCGTCACCCACAACATGCAGCAGGCGGCGCGCATCAGCGATTACACGGCGTTTTTCCTTCTGGGAGAACTCGTGGAGTACGGCCCTACGAGCCGAATTTTCACCGTTCCTGAGGACAAGCGCACCGAGGACTACATCACCGGCCGTTTCGGCTAAGTATAGGGGGATCTTGGGGGGCCAGCGAGTCTCCCTGCCCCCGGGCGTGAATGGCTATTGAAAAATGAAACCTGAAAACTGGAAAATGAAGGTGGAATGAAGATTGAGTACGATCAGTATCCGTAAACAACAAGACGCGGACCTCGTGGAGATCAAGCGGACGTTGATCCGCCTGGGGAAAATGAGCGAAAACGCGGTGGTTCACGCGGTCTGGGCTCTCAAAAACAGCGACGTCGAGGCGGCCCGTTCCGTCATCGATGGGGACGATGCCCTGGATGAGCTGACCGAACGTATCGATGAAAGCTGCATGAGCTTCAACGCCCGCTACCAGCCCTTGGGGCAGGACCTTCGCATGATCGTTTCGACCATGCACATGGCTGTGGATTTGGAGCGTATCGGCGACTACGGCGTCAACATCGCCCGGGCCGCCATCTTGTTGGAGAAAAAACCCTTGATAAAACCCTTGATCGACATTCCCCGCATGTCCGCGATTTTGTCGGAAATGTTGGGTAAGGCCCTTTCCGCCTTTGATGTAGAGGACGTCGAAACGGCAACAACCGTCTTTACATTGGACGATCAAATCGACGCCCTGGAGAAGCAAGTGGTGCGGGAACTTTTCACGATGGTGATGGAGCGGGTGGACCGTCTGGAACAGGCGTTTTTGCTGATGGGCGTTGCCCGGACGCTGGAGCGCGCCGGCGACCACGCCACCAACATCGCTGAGCGGGTCATTTACATGTACGCGGGGAAAATCGCCAAGGCCTCGGATTACAAAAACCCGAAAGACAAGATACAGGAGCAGGAGAGCCGTGACGAATCATAAAGTTTTGGTGGTCGATGACGAGCCCGCCATCGTCGACTTGGTCCGGCAGCTCCTCCTGCGGCGCGGATACGAGGTGATCACGGCCGTTGACGGTGACGCCGCGCTCCAGATGATCTACGACGCCAAGCCCGACCTGGTGGTGCTGGACCTGATGCTCCCCAAGCTCTCCGGCTGGGAGGTCTGCCGCCGCGTTAAAGAAGACGAAGAAGTCCGTTCCACGCCCATTTTGATGCTCACCGCCCGGCGCGAGGACCGGGATCTCGTGGCGGGGTTGGAGCTGGGGGCCGACGATTACGTAAAAAAACCCTTTTCTACAGCCGAATTGAGTGCTCGCATATCCGCCATCCTGCGAAGATCGAAAGAAGAAAAGACGATAAAACAATTGACCAATGGTGACCTATATATTGATCTGGAGAACGAGTCTGCCTCGCTGCGGGGTGTGGAGCTCTCCTTGAGCCTCACGGAATTTCGCCTTTTGGCGCTGCTGACGGAGCGCATGAGCTCAGGGACTCCGGAAGGAGTCGGTAAAACGGTCACGCGAGAAACTCTTCTCAGCTGCATTTGGAACTCGCTAGAATATGACACGCGGGCGGTGGACGTTTATATCTCGCGCCTGCGCAAAAAACTGAACGACGGGAAGACCCCCGCCTTGACGATCCAGTCCCGCCGGGGGCGGGGTTATCGTCTCGTATGGGAACTTCAAGGCGAGATTTGAAGCGAAAGACGTGTTGGACATGTTCAAGATGAAAAATATGACCCTGCAGGGAAAAGTGGTGGCGCTTTTCGGCGTTTTTTTGACCTTCGTCCCGGGGCTCTGCCTGTTGTTTTTCTACAACGTGGTCAGAGTCGAGGTGGAAAAGGACAATGTGGAGCGCATGGCCTCTTACGCCGTGTCTTTCCAGCAGAGCTTTTCCAAGCCCGAGGCGGAGGGAGGCGGGATGGCAGGGCTGGCCGCCCGGGTCTCGGATTTCGGCGCCTGGCCGGGGCGCGTGACCCTCATAGATGACGAAGGAGCGGTTTTGTACGATTCTTCGGGCTCGGGGGCCGAGGCCATGGACAATCACCTCCAGCGCCCCGAAATTCGCTCCGCTCTGGTGGGGGGAACGGGAGTCAGCTTGCGTTACAGCGCCACCTTGCGCACCCACATGCACTATTACGCCTTGAAAACCAGAGACGCCAAGGGAAAAGTCGTCTTCATCCGCCTGGCCTACCCGATTTCCGCCCTCACCCGTATTTTGACTTCCTTCCTTCGGCGTTCGGCGGCCGCGTTGGCTTTGGTGGGAGTCATCAGTCTTTTTTTCTGGATTTGGCTGGCGAAACGCCTTTTCAAGCCCCTGGAGGAGGTCGTTCGGCGTTCCCGGCAGATCGGGACGGCCGACGTGCGTTTTCCTATCTTTCGCGACCTGGAACTCCAAAGGCTTTCAGAGGCGTTGAACACCATGTCGGAGCGCCTGCGGGAGGCCGACGCGGACATCCGCACCCGGCGTGAGGAGCTCGCCCGGATCATCGAGGCGCTGCCCATCGGTATCGTTTTGATGGACTCCGCCCGCAAAGTGCGTTACCTGAACGGCGTGACCCGGTTCCTCTTCGGCGACGCCGGAGACGTGGTCAAGGGAAGCCCGGTGGAGCGTCTGATCCCTAACGGAGAAATTTACGACATGCTGGACGGCCCCGACTCCTCGGGGGTCGTTTTCCTGATTCCGCCGGCTGACGCCGAGGGCGGCCTGATGGTGGAGGTTTCCACTATCAGCCTCGCCACGGGGCGGCTGATGACGCTGAGAGACGTCACGGAAGAACGCCGTTTGGAGGAAACGCGGCGCAACTTTACCATCGACGCGGGCCATGAGCTCCAGACACCCCTCACCGCCATCCGGGCCGCCGCGGAGTTGCTGATGGAAGAGCTCGACGGCGGGTCGGGCGGGGATTTGGAGTCAAAAGATTCAGAATCGGAGGATTGGGAATCCGGGGGCTCGGAATCCAAGGGAAAATCAGAGAAAAAGGCGCTTCTTTCGACCATCCTTCGTCAGCAGGAGCGCATGACGTCTCTCATCGACGACCTGCTGCTCCTGGTGAAGCTTTCGGACTCCAAAGGAGAGCTTGCCTTGGCCGAGCGTACCGCCGAGGATTTGGTGGATTTGCTGAAGACAGTGGCGGACGAATTTCGAGACAACCCCGCCGCGCGGTCCGTCGTCATCGAGACGACAGCGGTACCGGGCGACGGAGTGTCGGGTGCGCCCTTCCGGGCCAATCGGTCGGAGTTGCTGCGGGCGATCTCCAATATCGTGGACAACGCGGTGCGTAAACTCGGCGAAAAATACGGAACCAATCCAGGCGGCAGGGTAAAATTGGACCTACGGAAAAAGGACGGCCTGTGGGTCGTCATGGTGGCCGACAACGGACCCGGCGTGAGTTTGGAGGTGGCGGCACAGATCTCCAAGAGTTTCCGCAATGGCACGAGAACGCGGAATCGGGGAAAATGGGGCAGCGGAGGCCACGGACTGGGTCTTTCCATAGCCGCCCGCGTTATCGAGTCGCATGGAGGCTCCATCGAGCTGTTGTCGAGTTCTTCCTTGGGAGGCGCGGACTTCGAGATCCGTCTTCCGATGGAGTAGATGTCCTATGAATCCCATTTTCCCGCCTGCGCTTCCCTTTGCTTGCACATTCGGGAACCGGAGTCGGTACAGTGAACCAGCCCGGTAAGTGGATTAGGCTCACCTGTCGAATTTGGTCGCCGCTTTATCTTCCGGCATCTCTGCGCTGTATTCCACGTCTCGGCGTCAACTACGGGTTCCTGTGTTCTCTTTTAGGAATATACGATATAATTTTCTTAGGGATTTAGGATAGAAATCGTTTGCCAATTGACGAAACGTTTTTGCTGTCTCACTTTGAAAACGTTTATGATTCCACAGCAGGTAAAGCCTGGCGACAAAGCAGTCCTCCAGCAGTGACACTTTCTTGACGTCATACGCTTTGCATATTTCGGTCAGTACACAGGATGGGAACGCAGATATACCGAGATCAAATGCGACATATTTTGGAATAATCGCGATATCTGTCGTCTGTATAACGATATTGGGCTCCGCACCGTGAAGATCGAATCGATACAAAAGGGCGTCTGTCAAGCCAAGATTTCTTGGAGCGGCAATAATGGGCATATCGACGATATCCTTGAATTGCAGTGATTCTCGCTGCGCACAAGGGTTGCTCTTTGCAAAAAGGAGATACATCTGATCCATGGTCAGCAGCGTGCTCGAGATACCCTCTATCTCCTCCGGTTCCGATGCGCAGACGCCGAAAATAAAATCGATGTCCCCATTTTGAAGAAGTTCGATCAGCTTGGGAAAGGCGAATGTTTCTTGCCGAATTGCCAGCTTCTTGTAACTTTTATGTGCATAGTTAAAAAAAGCTGGAAGAAAACTACATGCATTGGTGCCCACCCGGATGGTGTTTTCTTGTGTGTCAAGGAGTTGCCGAATGACCTTCGACCCATCCTCCAGGTTATCAAATGCTGACTTTACATAGTGGTAGTAAGCTCTGCCGACTTCATTCAATGCGATTCCCCGTCCAGTACGATCAAACAAAGAGCAGTTCAGTTCTTGTTCCAGAGACTGAATGCTTCTGCTGAGGAAGGGCTGGGATGTTTGCAACTGCTCCGCCGCCTTCGTCATATGCCCGGTTTCAGCGGTCACCTTGAAAAAGTACAGTTTTGTAAGATCCACAATCCTAAACCCCTCTTCAAGAGCACATGTTTTCTAAGATTACGAAAACGCAAGTTTAATTTTAAAAATATCATGTTATTTTTATGATAATATCTTCATAAGTAATGTTTCTTTTTAGCATATCATGAAAGCCTAAAAACAGATATAGTAATAACAGTCAACTACAGAATCTCAATTAATGCAGCAGCAGACATCAATATATAACTTATTTTGCATTTGAAGTTATTGTTTACAAAATATACAATGCGTATCACAGAATCAATAAAATCTATGCCAAAGGAGAAATAAAAAATGCCAACTTATCATGTTTACATCAATCAAGGCAAGCTCAGCGCCCAGCAGAAAAAAAACGTCGCTGCAGCCATTACCGAAGGCCATGTGGCCTTGACCGGCGCCCCAAAGTATTATGTTCAGGTCATCATTGACGAAATCCCTGACGAAAACCGTTTTGTATGTGGTATACCGTTTAGCGAGCATATGTGGATTCGCGGCGATGTTCGATGCAGGACCCCGGAAGCGAACAAAGCTCTTATGATGGAACTGATTGAACGCGTCAGTAAGGTATGCGACTTTGACAGCAGTTTTATATGGTGTGACCTGTGCAGTATTGAACCGACAAACATTGTAAAATTCGGTACGGTGTTTCCCCCAGCAGGGGAAGAAAAGGCTTGGTTCGGCGCTTTGCCCGACGAGGTCAAAGAAACTATCCAAAATCTACTTGACGGCTCAATTTGACAATGAACAGCTTCCTCCGGTAAGTTTTGGTTTTTAGTAACCCTAGTAACCCTTTAAACTTTTTCTTCACGGCCGGCTTGTGTTGAGAAGTGCCAAGCTTTATCATGACTGCGGCATCGGCGCGGCATTGAGAACAATGATTAAACAAGAGGCCCAAAGATGCCCCAAGGATGCCGAGGGAAGGTTTGAACGCTGTGGTCATTGCGCATAATTATGAAAATCGCTATGATAGCCATGTCCTGGTCATCAATAGATCGCCAAAAGGCGAGAAAAGCAATACCATGCGGCTGCCCCGCGCTTTTCTCGATGGCGCGGGCTGGAACGAAACGAAAATCGTCAGCGTGGCGCGTTCGGAAATCAAGCCGTGCTTGGGGTGTTTTGCCTGCTGGAACAAGACGCCCGGGACGTGCGTAATCCACGACGATATGAGCGGCATTGTCGCAAAAATCGTCGCCGCCGGCGCGATGGGCATAATCACTGCGGCGGCGGCGAGGCTTTCCGCAATCAGTTGTTCATGAGGACGAACAGGATCCTTACTGCCGCTTGGGGTGTTCTTTACCTCGTCACGCCGGTTTGGACATATTTCTTGATGGGGACTATTTTTTCAGCGTTTACAGGTTTGTTCAATTCCGCTATACCCGCGGTTATGAGAATTTTTACCGCGTGGTTTCAGAAATGGTATCCCGCACGGTGGACATAAGTGTAAAATATTTATACAAAAAGCTCTTGAAATAAGAGCGACAATATAGCACCAGAAGGAGAGCGAGCGCCTTGAAGAATTTGAGAATCGTGGGGAAGCTGATGCTGGGGTTCGGGATAGTGCTGTTCGTCTTTGGGGCGGCGGTTTGCGTCACGTGGGTGGACATGAAGGGCCTTCAAAAGGAGAGCGCGTACCTGCGCGACAATGTGGTTCCGGCGATGCTGACGGCCAACGAAGCGGAGCGTACCGCCACCGATCTTTTCATGACCGACAGGGAGACGATGTACACGGAAAGCCCGCAGAGCATGGAAGAAGACAAGAAGGCGGCGGAGTCGGTGGAAAAAAGTTTGGCGGACATAGAAGCGCTGGGAGTCAAATATCCGCAAATGGAAGCCCCCAAAATAGTGCGGCAAACCGTTGTGCCTGTCTACAAAGCTTATTCGGAGAACCTTTGGAAGACGCACGAAGCCATGACGAAGAAAATGGCGGGCGTGAGAGCCGTCAGCAAGGCAGGCACCCAGGTGTCGGTCAGTCTCAATGAACTGCTGGAAAGTTTCTACCAAGCGACGAAAACCGGCGTTTTGACCGAGGAAAAGAGCAGGGAACGCATAGAGCAGCTTTACCTGGTCGGCAGGATGCTGGACGACGTGGGCGAATTGAGGCGGCGCATCGTGCTCGCTGTGGACGTGGCCCGCGACTCCAAAGCGGCGCGGGCCACGGAGGAACTGGCCAGAGCGATCCGAAAAAAGGCTCGGACGGTGTACGAGTCGACCGCGGACCCGAACCGCAGGAAGCTGATGGAAAATGTGCTCAAGGCCGTAGAGAGTTACGAAACCGACCTGGGGATCCTGGTGAAAGACTTCGACGAGACGACCGCTTTGAACGAATCCCGCCAGCCGCTGATGGGCACCTATTCAGAAGCGGTCGCGAAGGTGGCCACGCTGGCGCAGAACACGGTCAAAACCGTTTCCAACGCCAGCCTCGTCTCACTGGAAAACGCCACTTTCGTTCTGTTGACCTCCGCCGCGCTGTCCATCGTATTGGGGCTCCTGATCGCGTACTTCATCTCCCGCGGCATCTCCAGACCGCTGGGCGTCATCGTCAGCCTGGCCAAACGATTCCAAGAAGGCGACCTGACCGTCACAAGGCAGGACTTCGGTTACGAGGGCAAGGATGAACTGGGAAGCCTGACGGATGCGCTGTCCGAAATGATCGCCGCTCAGGAGTCCGCCCTGCTGAACGTCGTGTCCGTGGCGGACGCGGTGTCGGAGGGCGCGGACAATCTTTCTTCCATAGCCGAGGAGGCGAACGCTTCCATGGAAGAAGTGAAAGCGTCCATCGAGCAGGTCTCCATGTTGAGCGAAAGCAACGGAGCGGCGCTTCAAGAAAGCAACGCCGGCGTGGAAGAAATGAGCGCCGGGGCGGATACCGTAGCCCAGTCGTCCACGGACAGCGCCGCGTTCATCGCGCAGACCACGGATGCCTCCGACAAAGCCTTCCATACGGTGAACGCCATGATCGAGGGCATGAAAAACGCGGATAAAAACTCCAAAGAAAGCGAAAGCAAAACCCGCCAGCTCGTCTCTTCCATAGGGAACGTCAGCAGTTTCGTCTCCGTCATCACGGGCATCGCTGATCAGACGAACCTTTTGGCGCTGAACGCGGCCATCGAGGCGGCCCGCGCCGGAGAGGCGGGGCGGGGCTTCGCCGTCGTCGCGGAAGAAGTGAGGAAATTGGCGGAGGAATCGGCGAGGGCGGCTCAAAACGTGAACAGCATCATCGTTGAACTCCAAAAAGAAGCGCAGGAGAGCATCACGGCCACTACCGAAGCGGGGCGGGCGTTGAGCGAAACTCTCGTGCAGGCGATGGAAGCTCAAAAACAGCTGAACGCCGCTATGGAAGAGATCGGTAAAGCCAACGACTCGATTCAAAATATCGCCGCGGTGGCCCAAGAACAGGCGGCATCCAGCAAAGAGGTGGCGACCGCCATCGACAAGGCCACCCACTCCACGGTGGAGATGGCGAACACCGTGTCGCAAATCCAACGGGCGGCGGAGGAGACATCACGAGCCGCCGAAGCTGTGGCGGAACAGTCCGAAGCCATGAGCAAGCACGCTCGCTCTCTGATGGAAGCCCTGTCCCGCTTCAAACTGCGAAACGCGGAAACGACGCTGAAAAAGGCGAATTTCAGAGCCCTGAAAGCCTGATCGTTTCCCAAATTTTTAGGAGTGGACATGAAAACGAGGGCTGCGATTCCCGCGCAAATCGCGATTTCGGCGTGTGTGTTTTTTATCGTCAGCGCCGCCTCCGGAGCGGACCTGCCTCGGGCCCAGCTGGATGAGGCGGAGCGCTATTTCACCGAGGCCTACATGCGTTTTTTGGATCGAGACTACTGGGGAACTTCGGACTACCTGGACCGCGCTTTGAAGGCCAACACGTACCTGGTGGACTACTATCTCATGAAAGGGTTGACCTCGAACCGAACCGGCGATTACGGCGGGGGACGCGAGGCGCTTTCGTACTATCTTGAGGTTCGGCCCATGGACTTCACCGCTCCCCGAATTTTGTCCTACGCCATCGCTCAGCAACGGGAACTGCGAAGGGTATTGGGGACTTCCGCCCTCTCCACCCGATGGCAGGTCTCTCGAACGGACCTCCAGAACGAGTTCGAACTGGGGATGTTTCGGCCTTTCAGCGTCAGGGGAATGGGAAAGGCGGACGCTTGGGGTTCGTCCCTGTGTATAGCGGACACCTTGGGGAACCGTGTCGATTTTTACAAAACACACATGGAAAAAACGAAGAGCGTATCCGTGGAAAGCCCGGCCGCAACGCTCCTTATGGGGGACGATTCTTTTTACGTCGTGACGACCAGCGGGGACGTGTATTCTTTCATGGAGGCAGAGGTGTTGTCCTTGGATTTCAGGGGGTCTTTCGACAACACGGTAGCCGACGCGGTGCCGTTTTCCTCCGGAGAGTTCGCGATCGCGGACCCCGTGGCGCGGGAAACGGCTTTTTACTCTCGTGTGACCTTCACCAAAACGGGCTCCTGGTCCCCTCCGGAGGACGGCCCTCTGGAGGGCAACCCTCTAGAGGGGAGAAAGAACTTCCTGTTCGAGCCCGTTGCGCTGGCGGCCTACGGTCCCTGGCTGGCGGTGGCGGACCGGGGAGGGGGTAAAATTTTTTTCTTGAACGCTGTGAACGGGCGCGACTTTTTTTCTGTGGAAATCCCTTGTCCCAGGGACGTTGCCTGGTCCGCCATCGGGGAGCTCTTCGTCGTCAACGAGGACGGCGGCCTTTTCAGGGTGCAGGTGGATTTCCGAGATCGGAAGACCGAATCCACCGATTCGATAGCCGGCGGCATCGAGAACGGGTGGGCGCTGTTTCCCTCTCCTGGAGGGGACCTGTACTGCTTGGACATCTCCGCCTCCAAACTGTGGAAGGCCATGTCGATCCCGGACGTCAACGCGTCGTTGGGTTTCTTGAGCATCTCCCGGCCCAAGGTGACCCGCGAGGAAAACAAAGAGAGCTTTGTTCTGGAGGCTGATCTGATGTCCCCTTTCGTGACGTACTCGAAAATAGCGACCCCCGTGGTGCACACGGTCTGGAACGACAAAACGATCCCGTCCTTCGCCGTGCGGGAGGAGGCGCTTGGGAAAAGGAAGATGAAAATCTTGGTTTTCCAAAGGCCCGCTCCCGTCGGCACGATCCACCCTGCGCTGGACTCCATGGTCGTGGAGAACGGAACGGACATTCAGATCGCACTGCCCGCAATATGGAGCGCGCAAATGAGGACCTTGACGAACGTGGTCGTGGATTCTTCCATTATCTTCTCCCAAGACGAGCTGGACGCCTTGACGCTTTTCTGCCTGAACAACGGGGTGGAGCTGGACGTATGGGCGCGCTCGATTCCCACGGTGGAGATGGTCCGGGCCGCGGCGTTGTCGGGGGGTAAGGTTCTCTTCTCGCTTGTCAACACGCCGGACCTGACGCCTTCCCGCAGCAAGATGCAAATACGAATCCCTTTGCCTCAGGAGCTTTCTTCTTCAGGCTACCCGAGCCGCTCCATGCTGACGGTGTACCTGGACGTGGGGTTGATGCACACGAAAGATTGGATTCCCCTCTGGCCCGACATGCTGGAGTAACGCTTAACGTTGAACGAGAGAGAGGATTTCAAATCCATGAGAAATATTTCCACGCTCAAAGGTCTTTTGTTGTCCGCTTTTTTTGCCGTTTTGACCGCTGTCGGGGCGGTGTTGTCGATTCCCTTGCCCTTGGTTCCGGTTCCCATCACCTTGCAGACTTTTTTCGTGCTGATGTCGGGGCCCCTGTTGGGTCCAAAGTACGGCCCTCTATCTCAGGTTCTCTACGTCGCGATGGGGCTGGCGGGGCTGCCCGTCTTTGCCGGAGGAACAGGGGGAATCCACGTACTGCTGTTACCCACTTTCGGTTTTTTGCTGGGATTCCCTTTCGCCTCGTGGGCGGCGGGCGTCCTGTCCTCCGAGAAGTGGATGCCGAAAGATCGGATGAAGACGATCCTGTGGTATTCCCTCGTTTGTTTCGCAGCGACGGCGATCCTGTACGCTATTGCGCTGCCCTACTTTTATTTGCACATGAGATACATCACCAAGGTGCCCACCGGCGTCATCGGAACCCTCCAGATCCTCTTTCTGCCCTTCGTGATCGGGGACTCCATCAAGGCCGCGGCGGCCGGTTACTTGGCGCACCGCGTGGTCCCCATGCTGCGCGCCGGAAGTTTGCCACCGGACAAATCGCAATGACAGACCCGGAACAGCTTGCAACATGACTCCCGACGCGCCTTCGGCAAAACCGATAAAAATCTTTCCCCGGGAGCGGGGAGCTGTCCTCCAGTCTCTGGCGGCCGGCGTCGTGCCCCGTGTGGGACTGCATCATATTCAGGTGGGGAGAAAAGACGAAACGACGGCGCTGCTGAAGGACTTGGAGCGCGTCGCGGACGGAGGCGCGGCGATTCGTTTCGTGATCGGGCGCTTCGGGACGGGCAAGAGCTTTTTCTTGAACCTGGTGAAGACCCTGGCACTGGAAAAGAAATTTATCGTCATGCAGGCGGACGTCACCCCCACCCGCCGCCTCTCCGCCTCGGCAGGGCAGGCCGCGGCCCTTTACACGGAGCTGACGCGCAACATGGCCGTCCGCTCGAAACCCGAGGGCGGAGCCCTTCCCGGGGTCGTCGAGGGATGGATCGGAGAGTCGGCGCGGCAGAGCGGAACGACAGACGCCGGGCGCGCCGCCGGAGCAGCCCAAGCAGCCGAAGCAGCCAAAAAAGTCCGGGAAAGGCTGAGGCCCCTCTCGGACCGTGTAGGGGGATATGCTTTCGCCGACGTCCTGGGCAAGTACCTGGAAGGATATCTTACGGACAACGAGGCTATTCAGGAGGCCGCGCTGCGCTGGCTCCGGGGGGAGTACGCGACCCGGACCGAGGCTCGCGAGGCTTTGGGCGTGCGCTCTATCGTCACGGACCGGGACCTGTACGATTACCTGAAGCTGTGGGGGGCTTTCGCGCGGTTGGCGGGCTACGCGGGCCTGCTGGTGAGCCTGGACGAGATGGGGGCGTTGTCGCATCGGCTGAACAACGCCCTCGCGCGCAGCGCCAACTACGAGGTCTTGCTGCAGATTTTGAACGACTGCCTGCAGGGAGACGTCTCCGGTATCGGGTTTCTTTTCGCCGGGACCGACGCGTTTCTGGACGACCCGCGGCGGGGTCTCATGAGCTGCGGCGCGCTGGCCGGCAGGCTGGCCGCGAACCCCTACACGAAAGCGGGGCTGAAGGACTTTTTCGGTCCGGTGATTCGGCTGGAAACCCTTTCGCCGGAGGACCTGTATCTGCTGCTCCACAATATCCGCAACGTGTTCGCCCTGGGAGAGCCGGCAAAATACCTCGTTCCGGACGAGGCCCTTCACGCTTTCATTCAGCGCTGCGCCCAGACGCTGGGGGCGTCGTTTTACCAGACGCCCAGAGACGCGTCGAAGGCCTTCGTCGGCTTTCTTTCCCTGTTGGAACAGAACCCCGGCGTCGATTGGAGGGCTTTGCTGGGCAACACCTCCATAGAGCCCTTTTTCCCCGACGAAGGGGCCGGCGAACAGGGCGACGAACTCACGAGCTTCACTTTATAGCGGGTTGCGTAATTCGCAACTCGCCCCAGGTCAATGTCACCCTCCCCCCTGCATCATGCGGACATTGTCGCAGACGAAGAACACTATTTATGGGGTGTAGATATTTATTTATTGACGAGGTTACCGTTAAAGACAGTTCTGTAGGCCTTTTTTACTCGGCGCGTCGCTCCACCGCTTTTCGCACATGACCTTCGGCGGCCTGGAGCTTTCGGGCGGCCTCGGTTTTACCGCAGGAGAGCAGCAGCATCACCGTGGCGGCCTTGCAACTCCCTTCCGCTTCGGCGAGGGCCTTCCGCGCTGTTTCCCGCCCTACTTCGGCAGCAGTCATGACGATGTTTTCGGCTCGTACCTTCAGTTTGTTGTTCGTGGCGACGACGTCGACCATCAGGTTTTTATAGACCTTGCCGATCCCCACCATGGAGGCCGTGGAGATCATGTTCAGCACCAATTTCTGCGCCGTCCCGGCCTTGAGGCGCGTGGAACCGGTCAAGACCTCCGGCCCTGGAACAACCTCGATTGCCACGTCGGCGGCTTTCGAGACGAGGCTGTCTTTGTTGCAGGACACGGCGACTGTTATCGCTCCAACTTTACGAGCGTAATCGAGCCCTCCCAGCACGTAGGGAGTGCGCCCGCTGGCGGCAATACCGACAACAGAGTCGCGTGGTTCGAGGCCGATCCGCTCCAAATCCTGCGCGCCCAAGCCGCAGTTGTCCTCGGCGCCCTCCACGGCCTTGGTCAGAGCGCCCTTCCCTCCCGCGATCAGGCCCACTACCATCGAGGGCGGAACCCCGAAAGTCGGAACACACTCTGCCGCGTCGAGGATCCCCAGCCGCCCGCTGGTACCGGCGCCCATATAAATCAACCGTCCGCCGGCCTTGAAAGACGCGACGATGCGGCGGACCGCTTCCTCGATGTGGGGCAGTTCCTCCCGGACCGCCCCGGCCACGCGGGAGTCCTCGTCGTTCATCACCCGCAGCAGATCGGACAACGGCATGGCGTCGAGTTCCATGGTTCGATCGTTGCGTGTTTCCGTGGACATTCCTTCTATTCCTTCAAGATCGATCATAACGCTGCCTCCATAGTACTTTCATTGAAGATTATAGCGGGTTGAGGCGGAGAGCCGGCAGGAAGGTCAAGGCGGACTTTCTTTCCCAAATTTGTTGTACAGGCTGGCCAGTGAAATGCCCAGCTGTTTGGCCGTTTTTCGCTTTCCTTCCAGGTTATCTCCGTTTACGCGCAGCAGCTTGTTGATCTCGCTGCGCTCGAACTGCTTCACCCGCTGAGAGAGGAGCAAGGTTTTTTCCTCGGTGGGCTGTTTCAGGGTTTCGGGCAGGATGTTTTCGTTGATTACGCCGTCGTCGGTGAGATAAGACAAAAATTCTATGACGTTGCGCAGCTCCCGCACATTGCCCGGCCAACTGTAGCGCTGAAGATGAAACAAAGCCTCGTTTGAAATGGAGATGCTCTTCTTCATCTTGCGGGACATGTCATCCAGGATATGGGCGATCAGCTTGTCGATATCGTCCCGCCGCTGGCGCAGCGTCGGAATGTTGATGGGAAAGTTGTTCAGGCGGTAATACAGGTCCGCGCGAAAACGCCCGTCCCGGACGTAGCTTTCGATGTCCGCATTGCAGGCGGCGACGATTCGGACGTCGATGGATTTTTCATCGACGCCGCCCAACGGCCGGATCAGGCGCTCTTGCAGAACCCGCAGCAACTTTGCCTGCAGAGACAAATCGATCTCGGACACCTCGTCCAGAAACAGGGTTCCCCCCGAGGCGGCCTCGAACAGTCCGATTTTCCCGCCCTTTTTCGCGCCGGTAAAGGCTCCTTCCACGTAGCCGAACAGCTCCGACTCCAGCGTGTTGGCGTTGAAATTGGCGCAGTTGATAGCCAGAAAAATGTTGCCGCCCCTGGCGCTAGCGTTGTGAATGGCCTGGGCGTACAGTTCCTTTCCCGTACCGCTCTCCCCCCGCAAAAAGATGGTGGCCTCGGTGCCCGCCGCCCTCTGGGCCAGAGATATTGTCTGTTTGGAGAGCTGCGACTCCGCCGTGATGTCGTCGAAGGTGTAGCGGGCGTTGCTCGCTTTGGAAATGCGCTTCAGTATCTGCTTGGAATGCTGCTTGATCTCCTCCAAAACGCTCTGGAACCGGTACACTTGCTGTATAAAGGTGACCACCGACAGGCCTCCGGCAATCTCCCCGTCGATGTGGATGGGATACATGTTGACAAAATAAATGTCCTCCGCCTCCTGACGAGGCGCGTGCAGGATGGGGTCCCCGGTGCGCAGGACTCCGGGCAATCTCGCCCCTGGGCGAACATCACGTAAAATTTGTCCTTTCAGGTCGAAAAAGTCCTTGCCGAGAAATTTGCAGTAAGCCTTGTTGCAAAACACGATTCTCGCATTGGGGTCGATGATCAATATTCCCTCACTCATCGCGTCGAAAATTGCGGCCATAGTTTCCGAGATTTCCACGACGTCCTCCCTTCAAAAAATTGATGTTGGACATGACAGCGACCGCCCCGAGGGATAATATAATGTCCCTCCTGAGGCTCATTTGCCATTCCTGTTGAATTGATGCCGCTCGTCCTCGTTCCTGCCGATTATTTCGAGAAGCTCTGCCGTTTCCGTATATTGTACCTTCCTTCGCGCAGTTCGAAGGCTTCCTGCCCGCCTTCCATTATAGCGAACTTCAGTCCCTTTTTTCCCCTACGATTTTTTCGACGAGGTCTTTTGCAAATCCTAAATACGCTACCTGTTTCGTTTTCTAGCGGTTTGGCGATTAAACCGTAGTTCCCGGTCATTTTTCTTACTATTGCCCGGCCACATCGAAGGGTGATAAAAGATAATGTAGCATGTCTGATCTCATCGACCTTTTTGTCTTGATTGTAATATAATAAGCTTCGTTGGTTCATCAAAATAGGATTTTTATAGTAAGAAATATGTAACCGTTCAGACCCCCCCTAGAAATTGTTCATATAAAAATGAAAATATCTTTTTTCATGAATAATCAATTTAATAAATTAGGTCTAAGGACCCAAATTATATTTAAAATTAACTTTTACATTCTGACAAAATAGGCCAATTGGCTATGATTTTTTACCTGTTTGTATCCTATTGTTCGTTAAATGGCTACAATTATAGATTAAATTGTTCATAATATTGAAAATAATCTAGGGGGGTCTGAACGGTTACTTAAAGTCTTTCACATCCCTCGACGTCATATGAAACTGTGATGCGGAACGAGCGCGAGAATATCAGAAAACGGCAAAGCGAAGGAATAGCGGCGGCAAAAGCGCGGGGCGTCCCTTTTGGCCGTCCTACCAAAAAGCCCCCTGAAAATTTCCGCGAACTCGTCCGGGCGTGGGAGCGCGGAAAGCTAACGCTCGAAAAAATTTTAGAACGCACGGGGTTGAAAGAAGCCACGTTTTACAGGCGCTTGAGGGAACTTCGACAAAAATACAACTATCAAAAAGTGTACTTTTTGATAGAGTCCCAAATTAAAATTCAAGCTTGATATTGGGGCGTCATTATGGTGTAATACTTATCAAAGATATAGCTATCTTACTCTTGCTAATCGGTAGTCAGTCAAGTGTTAATCATTTGTTAAGTACTATCAAAAAGTACACCTTTTGATAGTTGTATTTTTGTCGAAGTTCCCTCAAGCGCCTGTAAAACGTGGCTTCTTTCAACCCCGTGCGTTCTAAAATTTTTTCGAGCGTTAG
>JAISWV010000106.1 GCA_031270755.1 Synergistaceae bacterium | reverse complement strand
CAAAGTGAAGTCCAATACTGCCCGAACTTGGGGAGGTAAATCTACCGGTTGTTAGTGCGCCCAAAGGGCTGTTTTGCATCGCCTCTATGGAGGTTCTGGATTAGAGAGAAACCCGAATGGCCACCCGACTTACCAGAGACGGAAACGTTATACTAGGAACACAGCACGCCGGGGAAGCGTGCAGTTTGGTAAACCAGCGAACAGGCGGACACGCGAGACCAATGAGCAATACGATTAAAGCTAAACTGCTTTAAACTCAATTTCCTGGCCCTAACGTCCGGGGTATGCGAAAGCTGATTGGATCCGCATACAAGAGCAAGTTAAATCTTTCTTGCATGTTTCGTGAGTTTTGCGATCATAAAAATCACCCCTTCGAGCTTTTATCAAAGTTATCTATCAAAAATATTTGATTGGTTATACTCAAGAGCGGATAGATTTGCCAAAAAGCGAAAACTGCTTGCACAAAGCAGCCTAATCGCTTGGTAAATGTTTTGGATCGTGAGTATAACTATAAAACTTACAATACATATTGTCAATAATATTTTAGAGTCCGGAGTTGCCGTGTGCTTGCGGAAAATACGAGAGTCGATTAATATGGGTATCGTTGCAGTGGTGGAATGTGAATATATTTTTATAGGGGAGGGTTCGTGTTGAAAAAGATTTTGCTCTTGGTGGTTGTCGTGAATTTGGTGATGGTTTCCTGCGCTTTTGCCGACATTTTCAAAGAACAAGACCTGATTGTCCTGGACAAGGAAAAAGCCGGCGGCGGGACCGGTGTGTTGTACGGCAGGTACGCCTTTACGCGGGACATGCCCCCCATGGAGAACCCCGTCAGGGAAATCGGCTGGCTGACGCTCAAACCGGGGGACTCTATCGGCTTCCATAAGCACGAAGTCAACGAAGACGTCTACATTGTCATCTCGGGTACGGGAGTGTTCAAAAACGACGACGGGAAGGAATTCGACGTGAAGGCCGGAGACATTACCATTGCCCGCAAAGGACAGTCTCACGGGCTGAGCAATACCGGCAAAGAAGACCTGGTGATCATTTCCGTGATCGCGGGTGAGACCCCGAAATGACCTGACGAAGCGTCGATCGGCAAAAAACTGACAAACCAACAAACGGCGGGCCTCTTCTTCCGAAAACGAAAGAGCTGCCCGCCGAACTGCCAAAAAGCCGAAAATTTAGGAATGCGATTATCCCGTTTCAATCTGTAATCTCAGAAGAAGGACTCCATGCTTCCAAATCTTGCAGCTTGTCTTCCAGCGACTCCAGTTTTTTTGAAACTTTTTCCAAGGTGTAAGCCAACTGCAAACACGTCAACATCAACAAATGGTCTTGATCGATGCCGTTTCCCAGGGCTTGCCCCACCTCGTCCACGATGGCGGTCACCCGCAAGAGCGTAGGTTCGTCGAGCGCCGTCTGCATACGGTAGCTTCGCTTGCCTATGACTATCCGAACTTCTCGCAGCTTGGCCACAGGACATCAGCTCCCATGCTGTTCGCCGCTGCTGGTGCGCACCAAGGCGATCAACTTGTCGTTCAATTCCTGAAGCTTCGATTCTATCCTGACTTGCTCCTGCTCGAAATGCAGCGCGTTTGTTTGGGCGATCTCCAACTCGGTCCGCATTTCCTGCGAGGCTTTCACTGCCTCTTTGTCCCTTTCCGTCAAAGAAACGCGCAAACGCCCAATCTCCGCCAGCATTTCTTCACGTTCCTGGAGCAGAGTCTTGACCTTGTCCGTCAAGTATTCGACCAAATTCTCGATGTTCTCCAATGTGTTCATGGCATCTCCACCTTTGAGAACTTCCTAGTGTCAACGCATATTGTATCCTTTTTTGCTCAAAGCGTCGCGTACCGAGTTGTGGATTTTGTCGACTTCTTCGTCGTTCAGAGTGCGGTCGAAGGCGCGGTAACAAAGCGAAAAAGCCATGCTGCGGTATCCTTCCGGGATGCCTTTCCCGCTGTAGATGTCGAACAGCTTGACGCTTTCCAGGATTTCCCCGGAAGATTTTCTGCCTTCGCCGGCGCCGGCGGACGCCCGGATCTCGGCCAGCACTTCGTCCTGAGTTTTGTCGTTGGCGACCAGCATCGAGATGTCGCGGAAGCTGGCGGGGAAAGGCGAGCCCGGAGTATAGACGGGCTTTTCGGCGCTTTCCAGGGCGGCCAAGCTCAGCTCGAAGACGTAGACCGGCCCGGCAAAATCGAGTTCTCGCTCGATGGCGGGCGAGAGACGCGCCAGGTAACCCATGCCCGGAATGGACGCGGTCTGCCCGGCATGGCCAAAGGGTTCGGAACCCTTGACGAAAGACGCTTTGCGCCCACGGGTTTCCAGCAGGGCGAGAACGTCGGCCTTGACGCTGAAAAAGTCGTCGCGGGTCTCCGGCCACGGAGTGCGGGGGTCGGTCCCGGCGTAGACCAGACCGGCCAGAACGTCCAGCTCGCGATGCTCCGTGGATTGAATCGCGCTGCGGAGGAAAACCCGCCCGATCTCGAAAATTCGCACAGGGCCGCGCCAGCCCGAGGCGACGCTCTCCTTCAGCCCGTTCAACAAACCCGGCAGCAGGGTGGTTCGCATGGCCATCCAGTCCTGGCTGATGGGGTTCGCCAAAAAGAGGGGATGAGCGCGCAAATCGCTCTCGGGCAGGTGCAGCGCCGAAACGAAGGACTCCGGCAGAAAGCTGTAGGTGATGGCCTCCACGTAGCCGCGGGCCAGGGCGCGGGCGCGCAGTGTCCCCGCCAGCGACGTCTCCGGGCCCAGGTCGCCGCGTCTCGGCAGCACCCCCGGCAGATGGACGGGAGATGCGTCGTAACCCCGCCAGCGGCCGATTTCTTCGATCAAATCTTCCTCGATGGCGATGTCGGGGCGCCAAGTCGGAGGCACGAAAGCGAGGATGTGTTTGCCGAAATATTCGCTCTCGAAATTTTCCGTCTGGCGGATACTGTAGCCCTCCAAAATTTTGGCGGACTCCTCCATGTCGCTCCACAGGAGATAGGTATGAAGTTTCTTTTTCGTGAGGATCACCGGCTTGGGCTCGGGTTGGGCGTTGGAGGCCGAAAGTTTTTTGTAGCCCACCCCCGCCCCGCTCCACTCGCTCATCAAAGAAAGGGCGTAATCGACGCCAAGAGCGGAGAGCGTGGGGTCCACGCCCCGGGAGTAGCGGAACGCGGCCTCCGAAGCGATGCCCAGGCGGCGGGAGGTGTGCCCCACACGCCGGGCGGAGAAGCTTGCGCCCTCCAGGACCACCACGTCGGTGTCGTCGTTGATGCCGGTCTGTTTTCCTCCCATGACGCCCGCGAGGGCTATGGGCTCGGTCAGAGGACCGCCCTCTTTTCCGCTGGTGATGAGCATGTCCTTCGCGGTCAGGACGTGCTCTTTGCCGTCCAATGTGACGATCTTTTCTCCTTCCAGGGCGGAGCGCACGGTGATCTCCCGTTTCGGAAGCGTGTTCAGGTCGAAGGCGTGCAGAGGCTGGCCCAGGAGGAGCATCACGTAGTTCGTCGCGTCGACGACATTGGAAATGGGCCGCATCCCCAAATGAGCCAGCGCCACGCGGACTTCGACGGGAGACGGGAAGATCTTCACGTTCGTCGCGAGCCCCAGATGATAGTTCAGACACCCGTCGTCGGGCAGGGAAATCGCCCCGAACTCCACGGGCCAGCCCTCTGTCCCGGGTGTCTTTTCCTCCCAGGGCATCGGCTTCAGGACGGAGTCGGGGTAGAGGCCCTTCAGCTCCCGGGCGACGCCGAGAATGCTCAAAAGGTCGCCCCGGTTCGGAGTGACGGAGACGTTCAAAAGGACGTCCCCAAAGCCGTAGAGCGAGAGGGCGTCCGTCCCCACCGGAGCGTCCTCCGGCAGCACCAGAATCCCCTCGGCGATGTCCACGTCGGGAAGCCCCAGCTCCGCCGCGGAGAGCATCATGCCCTCGCTGCGGACCTCTCCGAAATCGCGCAGACCCAGTGTCGCCTTGTTCGAGGTCACGTCTCCCCGGGGAGTGATCTCGGGCAGAGTCGCCCCCGGAGCGCCGTAAAGAACCTTGTCCCCCGCCTTCAAGTTCGTCGCGGCCGTGACGCAGACGGCTTTTTTCCCTCCGGTCTCCAGGGTGGCGACAAAAAGGTTCTCTTTCGAAGGGTGTCGTTCCAGAGACAGGACCGTGGCCACGGCCACACCCGAAATCTGAGCGCCGGGCCGTTCTATGGAGTCCACCTCGGCGCCGGACATAGTGAGGCGGACCGCAGCCTCTTCGGGAGACGCCGGCAAATCTATGAATTGTTTCAGCAGCTGCCACGATACGATCACGATACATTCCTCCCCGACAAGAAATAGGACACGTTTCCGTTGAACAGGTAACGGAGGTCGTTGATCCCGTACTTCAGCATGGCCATGCGGTCGAGCCCCATGCCGAAGGCGAAGCCGTTGTATTTTTCGGGATCGATGCCGCCCGAGCGGACCACGAAGGGATGGACCATCCCCAGGCCGCAGACCTCCAGCCACCCCGTCCCTTTGCAGACTCGGCAGCCGGGGTTTTTGCCGCCGCAGTCCACGCACTCGATGTCCAGCTCCATAGAGGGTTCCGTGAAGGGAAAGTAGCTGGCGCGGAAGCGATTTTTCAATTCGCGCCCGAAGAATCCGTTCATCAGTTCCACCAGAGACCCCTTCAGAATGGAAAAAGAGACATTTTCCTCTATTAAAAGACCTTCGAGTTGGTTGAACATGGGCGAATGGGTGGGGTCGTTGTCCCGGCGGTAGACCTTGCCGGGGCAGACGATGCGCAGGGGCGCGCCGTATCGGAGCATAGACCGGATCTGAACGGGAGAGGTGTGAGTCCTCAGAAGCAGGCTGCCGGAACCGGCGTCTTCGGGGTTCGAAAGGTAAAAGGTGTCCTGCATGTCCCGCGCCGGGTGCCAGGAGGGCATGTTCAGGCACTCGAAGTTGTAGTGGTCCTCCTCGATCTCGGGCCCCAGAGCCACGGAGTAGCCCAGCCCCTGCATGATGGAGACGATCTCGTGCATCGTCTGGGCCACGGGGTGGAACGCGCCCGCCGGCCTTCCCCGCGGGGGCAGGGTGACGTCGATTTTCTCCATGGCCTCGGCCGCGGCGTCTTCCGCTCGGGTCAGGGCCTGTTTCTTGTTTTCGATTTTTCGCTCCAGTTCGTCGCGGAGCGTGTTCAAAACCTCTCCGGCCAAGGGGCGCTCTTCAGGAGAGAGGTCTTTCAGAGATTTCAAAAGGACCGTCAACGCGCCTTTTTTCCCGAGGTAGCGGACTTTCAGCTCCTGCAAGCCGTCCGTTGTCGTCGTGGAACCGGCAGCTCGGTCGAATGAGCTCTTGACCTCCCGTACTTGGTTGTCCAGGTCACTCATTGCAGTTTTCCTCCTTCAGTCAGGCTATACATATATCAAGAGGGCTCCTGCCATAAAAGACAGGAACCCCGCAGCGTTCTTTGCGGTACGCAGAGAACACACCTCTTCATGAAAAACCGTCCTATTTCAGGATGGATTTTGCCTGAGCGACAAGTTCACGAAACGCGGGGGCGTCGTGAATGGCCAGCTCCGAGAGCATTTTGCGATTCATCGTGATGCCCGCTTTTTTGATGCCGTTGATGAAAGTACTGTAGCCCATCCCCTCCGCACGGGTCGCCGCGCTGATACGGGTGATCCACAATTTGCGATAATCCCGCTTCTTCCGTTTTCTATCGCCGTAAGCTCTGGAAAGGGCGGCCAAAAAGGCTTCTTTCGCCCGGCGATACACGTTTTTATGCTGTCCCCAATACCCTTTTGTGATGGAAAAAAGTTTTTTTCTTTTTTTGTTGCTGATGCTTCCGCCTTTGACGCGCATTCCACTTCATCCTTTCGTCGGGAGGTGCTCGAAATCGAAAATGCTCATTACTCGAACAAAGAGCTTCTACGTCCTATCCGAACCCTATCCGTAAGGAAGCATTCTCTTCATTTGATCCATGAGGGTGGGAGACACGTATCCCGTCCGGCGCATTCTGCGCGTGCGTTTCGAGCTCTTGTGCTCCAGAATGTGGGAGCGCCCCACCTTCCGATAGGCGAGCTTTCCTGTGGCCGTGTAAGAAAACCTCTTCTTCGCACCGGAATGCGACTTCAATTTTGGCATTTGAATATCCCCTCTCGACATGAACGGTGCCGTGCACCGCCAATTTTTTTCATTCTTCTTCCGTTACGGAATCCCCCGCGGCAACGACGACCTCCGCAGGTTCTTCTTTCGGTTCTTCTCTTGACTTGACTTTTTTTACCTCCGAAGGCGCGGCGCCTGTGTGGCTTTTCTTGAGCTTTGCCGGCGCCACAGGGGTCAACATGATACGCATGTAACGTCCTTCCATTTTGGGCGTGCCTTCGTTTTTCCCCAGGCCCTCGCACTCCGCGACGACGCGATTCAACACTTCCTCTCCCTTGGAAAGAAAGGACATTTCACGCCCTCGGAAAAACACGGAAACTTTCACCCGGTGTCCTTCTTCGAGGAAATTCTTTATGGCCCGCACTTTGAAGTCGTAGTCGTGCTCGTCGATTTTGGGGCGCATTTTCATTTCCTTCAAAGTTTGCACCTTTTGTTTTTTGCGGGCGTCTTTTTCTTTCTTTTGAAGCTGGTAGCGGTACTTGCCGTAGTCCATAATCCGGCATACCGGCGGTTTTGCCAAAGGCGCCACTTCCACCAGATCCAGCATCCGCTCTTCAGCCATTTTTACGGCCTCGAGCGTTGCGATTTGACCGACCTTGACTCCATTCTCGTCTACCAGCAGCACCTGCGGAGAAGTAATTTCGTTGTTGATTCTGGGCTCATCTTCTTCAGTCCTTGGGATAATAGTGTTTCACCTCCAAATTAAATAAAAAAACCTGCGCCTACAAAGCACAGTGATCATAAAACGACAAAAAGGAGCAGCCTTCCGGCGGCCCCTCAAACATGACACATACTGTGTATCGCTTCGTACCCGGCAACGGCTCCGCAAACCAAACAAAAGCGTCGCTCGGGTGAGAGGGGCTGGCCTCTGCTTTACTCAATTTCGCGTGAGAAATATATCACGCCTTTTTTCAATATACAAGTAGAAGACGGCGGGAAGAAGAGCAAGCTGTTTTGTCAGCTGTTTTATCATATTCCGCGCCGCTTACCGCAAATCGTCGAGAGTTACGTCATCGAGCGCTGCGCCAGCCTGTTCCGCAGCCGCTCCCTTCACCGGGGCTATCTGGTGAAATATTGCAAGGCTATAGGAATCAAAACCGCGCCGACGAAAACGCCTATCATCCACCTGAAAAGGCTGTCCATCTTACCGTTCAGCTTGTCGAATCCAGCAAA
>JAISWV010000100.1 GCA_031270755.1 Synergistaceae bacterium | reverse complement strand
CCGGCCGAGGAAAAGCTCACGCCCGAGCATATCTATTGGGGCACGGCGTCCGCGGTCTTGGAGATGCTGGCCACGGGAACCACCTGTTTCGCCGATATGTACTTCGAGATGGACGGGGTAGCTCGGGTTTGCCTGGAGGCGGGAATACGCGCCGCCCTCTGCCGGGGCATCGTCACGGGTCCCCCTGTGGACGGAGTCCCTAAAATCGACCGCGGCATCGAAGACAATCTCAGCCTGTTCGAACGCTGGCACGGACGGGAAGGGCTTTTGACGGTGCAGCTCGGCCCTCATGCCCCCTACACCGTGCCCTTCGACGACATGAAAAAAATCGTGGAAATCGCGAAAACGCGCGGCATCGGCATCCATTTTCATTTTCTCGAGACGGAATGGGAGCTGGATTATATCTTCAACGAGCTGAAGATGACGCCCGAGGACTATCTTCAAAAGACCGGGATCTTCGAGGTTTCCGGGGCCGTCATAGCCCACGGCGTATGGATGGACCCCACCTGGGCGGACAATCTGGATATGTCGCAGGTGACCATCGTGCACAACCCGGACAGCAACATGAAGCTGGGCAGCGGCGTGATGCCCCTGGACACGTGGCTCGACAAGAACGTCGGCTTGGCCCTGGGAACGGACGGCGCGTCCAGCAACAACCGCCTGGACATGTGGGCGACGATGCGGAGCGCCGCCCTGCTCCACAAGGGGACCACCCGCAGCCCCACCAGTACCCCCGCTCTCGACATCCTGCGGATGGCCACCTTCGAGGGAGCCCGCGCCTTTGGGTTCGCGAACAAAGGCCTGATCCGCGAGGGATGGATGGCCGACTTGATTTTGATCGACCTGGACCAGCCCCATTACGTGGGAGCGGACGAGGAGAACCTGACGAGCTATATCGTCTACGCCGGCTCCTCGGCCGACGTCAAAGGGACGATGGTGAACGGCAAATGGCTTTACAGAGACGGAGTATATCCGAGCATGGACCGGGAGGAGGTTCTCCGCAAGGCCCGCGAGGCGCGAAAGGCCATCGTCGCCTGAGTGGAGAAATTCGGAAAGGCGGCACGAATCCGAGGGGGGGAGGGTGTAGGAGCTCAAAAAGCGGCTCTCAAAAAAACGTTGGACAAGAGGACATGAAGGTGTTATACTTCCTCCCGATTTGAGATTTTCTTTTTTTCGCCCTTTAAATCCAGTCCGGAGAGGCTGGCAAGGCGGTGGTTTCGCGGTGCCATACATATAAAAAAATGTACTGTGCCCTGTCGGCCTTGCGTAAAGGACGAAAGGGCATTTTTTTGTGTGGAGGACATTTTTTGTGAAGTTGAAGGTCAAGAAGTGATCCGTGCTTCTTTAAATTCAATGCAAAATCAGGAGGGGTCGAATGTGAAAGAAAAAGCCCAGATCATGGACGCCCGAGCTATGGAGCGGGCAGTATCGCGTATCGCCCACGAGATCATCGAAAAAAACAAAGGCGTCACGGAGGTGGCGTTGATTGGAATCCAGCGCAGGGGCGTTCCTTTGGCCCGCCAATTGGCTGGGCTCATCGAGAAGGTCGAAGGGGTCAAGGTCCCGGTCGGGGTCTTGGACATCACCTTTTACCGGGACGACCTCTCTTTGCTGAACGAGCATCCGGTCCTGAACGGAACGGATATCCCCTTCGGCGTTACGGGGCTCGTGGTGGTCCTGGTGGACGACGTACTCTTCACGGGACGCACGGTCCGAGCCGCGCTGGACGCGTTGATGGACAGCGGACGGCCCCGTTCCATCCAGCTCGCGGTGCTGGTCGATCGAGGACACAGAGAGCTGCCCATTCGAGCGGATTTCGTCGGAAAGAACGTTCCCACTTCCCGCAGCGAGCTGATCGCCGTCCACATCGCCCCCTTCGAGAAAGTCGACGAGGTTCTGCTGATGGACCTGGAGGGATAGGAGAACCGATTTCTGCGCGCTTCTCCAGCTTTAGGCTTTTTTTATTTTTTATTTTTTATTAATCCCGAAAGGAGTGTTTGCGTTGGCTCTTTCGCAAAAAGACCTGCTCGGACTTCGGGGCGTCTCCGCCGCCGACATCTCCGAGATTTTGAACACGGCCGACCTGATGAAGGTCATTCTGGCCTCCAACAACAAAAAGACCCCCCACCTCCAAGGCAAGACCATTCTGACCGTCTTTTACGAGAACAGCACCCGTACCCGCCTTTCTTTCGAGCTCGCCTCCAAGTACATGGGGGGCGTCGCCGCCAACATGTCGGCCTCCGGTTCCAGCGTCGCCAAGGGAGAGACCTTGGTGGACACGGCGCGCACCCTGGACCGCATGGCCAGCGACGTCCTCATTCTGCGTCACCCGATGACGGGAGCGCCGCACCTGATGGCGAAGCACGTCAAGGCCTCCGTGATCAACGCGGGGGACGGAACGAACGAACACCCCACCCAGGCCCTGCTGGACATGTTCACGATGAAGGAAAAACTGGGCGGCATTTCGGGGCTTCAGGTCGCTATCGTCGGAGACGTGACCCACAGCCGCGTGGCCCGGTCGAACCTTTGGGGGCTCACGACGATGGGGGCGAGGGTCACCTTTGCCGGACCTTCCACCCTCCTGCCGCCCGAGCTGGAGGCGGCTGGCTGCCGAGTGACCGAGTGCGTGGACGACGCCGTGCGCGAGGCCGACGTCGTCATGGGGCTGCGTATTCAGCTGGAGCGTCAGCAAAAGGGCCTTTTCCCCTCGGTGAGGGAATACCACAAATTTTTCGGCCTGACTCCCGAACGCGTGGCTTTGGCCAAGAAAGGCGCGCTGGTGATGCACCCCGGCCCCATGAACCGAGGCGTCGAAATCTCGTCGATCGTGGCCGACGGGGAAAGCAGCCAGGGGCAATATCAGTCCGTGATCGACGAACAAGTGACCAACGGCGTCGCGGTGCGCATGG
The DNA here is from genome assembly GCA_031270755.1 of Synergistaceae bacterium. Classification (GTDB taxonomy): domain Bacteria; phylum Synergistota; class Synergistia; order Synergistales; family Aminobacteriaceae; genus JAISLU01. The sequence continues at coordinate 12,323 of JAISWV010000100.1, read as the reverse complement.
CGCTGCTTTTTCTGCTCACCCGGCGGAACGGATAAGGGGGTCTCGGGGGGGGCCGGTGAGTCCCGTAGGGGGCGAACGAGCTCTGCCCCCCTGAGCTTTAATTAGGGAGGAACGAAGATGAAAACATTGATTGAAAACGGGACTCTGGTGACGCCGGACGGCCTGCGTAAGGGAAACCTGCTGATCGAGGACGAGAAGATCGCCGCCATTTTTTTCGGCTCCTCCGACTCTCCCAACGGCGGCACAGGCGATATCGACGTGTTCGACGCCTCGGGGCTCCTGGTCTCCCCCGGTTTGATCGACCTGCACTGCCACCTTCGCGAGCCCGGCTTCGAATATAAAGAGGACATCGCGTCGGGGATGCGGGCCGCGGCTCATGGGGGATTCACGTCCGTCTGCTGTATGGCCAACACCCACCCGGTGAACGACACGGCCGCCGTCACGGAGTTCATCAAAATGAAGGCGCGGCGCGAGTGCGAAAAAACCGCCGTGCGCGTCTATCCCATAGGGGCCGCCACAAAGGGCCTGAAGGGCGAGGAGCTGACGGAGATGGGGGAGCTGAAGGAGGCGGGGATCGTCGCGGTCTCCGACGACGGCAAATCCGTGGTCAAGGCCGGCCGGATGCGGCTGGTTTTGAGCTACGCCCGGCACTTCGGCCTGCCGGTGATCACCCATCCCGAGGACCTGGACCTGGTGGGCGGAGGCGTCATGAACGAGGGCTATTGGTCCACCGTCTTCGGTATGCCCGGAACCACGCGGACGGCGGAGGAATCCATCATCGCCCGGGACTGTATGCTGGCGGAGCTGGAGAGCGCGCACCTCCACGTGGCCCACGTCTCCACGGCGGGGGGGGCGGACGTCGTTCGCTGGTTCAAGGCCCGAGGCGCCCGCGTCACGGCCGAAACCGCGCCCCATTATCTCTACGCCACCGACGCTTGGGTCGGAGGAGCGGACGGTCTGTCATACGACGTCAACACCCGGGTCAACCCGCCGCTGCGCACGGAAAAAGATACGCAGGCTCTGATAGAAGCCCTGAAGGACGGGACCATCGACTGCATCGCCACCGACCACGCACCGCACCACGCGGACGATAAAAACGTGGAGTTCGCCTTGGCGGCCTCCGGCATATCGGGGTTCGAAACGGCGCTGGGCGTCTGCTGGACGGCGCTGGTGGTTCCCGGCCATATGACGCCCGAACAAATGCTTCGCAAGATGACCCGCGATCCGGCGCGTGTTTTCGCTTTGCCCGGCGGAAGTCTGGAGACCGGGGCCCCCGCCGACGTCGCCTTGATCGACCCGGCGGGCGAATGGATCGTGGACGTGGCCGAGTTTTTCAGCAAGGGGAAAAACAACCCCTTCCACGGCAAAAAACTCACGGGAAAAGTGGTTGCCACCTACGTCGGCGGAAAGTGCGTCTATCGGGGAAGCAGGCCATGAGCGCGATGCAGATCGACCGCCTGATCGAGGCCATTGATCGCACCGGAAACCCCACGGCCCTGGGCTTGGATACCCGGATCGAATATCTGCCTCCGCCGATGTTGGAAAACAACACGGCCGAAGAAGCCCTTTTCGCCTTCAACCGCGGCCTGATCGACGCCTTGGCCGACGTGGTGCCCTGTGTCAAAGTGCAGGCCGCCTGTTACGAAATGCTTGGGGTCGCCGGAATGCAGCTCTTCCGGGACACGCTGCTCTATGCCGAAGAAAAGGGCATGATCGTCATTGCCGACGTGAAGCGCAGCGACATCGGAACGACGGCGGAAGCCTATGCCGCGGCTTATTTGAGCGACAAGGCTTCGGGGGACGGATCCGCGTTTTCTGCATTTCCCGCGGACTTCGTCACGATCAACGCTTATTTGGGCACGGATGGGGTCGTTCCGTTTCTGTCCGCCTGCGAAAAAACCGGCAAGGGGGTTTTCGTTCTGGTGCGGACCTCGAACCCCTCTGCCGGTGAGTTTCAAGACCTGATCCTTCGCGACGGGCAAGGCGGCTCCCGGCCTTTTTACGAACACGTGGGGCTCAAGGTCGCCCAGTGGGGAGAGGCTCTGATGGGGCGCTATCGTTACAGCTCGGTGGGGGCGGTGGTGGGCGCCACATGGCCCCAGGAGGGAAAGAAGCTGCGCGCCCTTCTCCCCCGCGTCTTTTTTTTGGTTCCGGGCTACGGGGCTCAAGGCGCAACGGCGCAGGACCTGGCCGGATGTTTCGACGCGCAGGGGTGGGGCGCCGTCGTCAACGCTTCCCGCAGTTTGCTCTGCGCCCACAGAGCGCGAAAAACCGGCGACTTCGCCTCGGCAGCGCGCGACGAGGCTTTGCGCATGAGAGACGACCTGCGCGCGGCGATTTCTCGATTGTAAAAAAGGAGTGGGTTATATGTCGTTGGAGCAGGCGATGGAGCTTTTTCGGCGAACCGGCGTGATGCAGGAGGGGCATTTCAAGCTGACCTCCGGGCGGCACAGCGACCGCTACATGCAGTGCGCGAGGCTCTTTCAATATCCGGCGGAGAGCGCGAAAGTCTGCACGGAGATCGTGGAGTTTTTCCGGGATAAAAACGTGGATCTCGTGGCCGGCCCCGCCATAGGCGGTATCGTCATGGCCTACGAGGCGGCCCGGATTTTATGTACCTACAAAGCGGGTGTGCGCAATATCTTCGCCGAGCGGGAGAACGGAGTCATGACGCTGCGGCGGGGCTTTCAGGTCGAACCCGGCCAGCGGGCGCTGGTGGTGGAGGACGTGGTGACGACGGGGGGGTCCGTCAAAGAGGTGATCGAGCTTTTGCACGCTCAGGGCGTGGAGGTCGTCGGGGTCGGAGCCGTCGTGGACCGCTCCAACGGGGCTGTCGAATTCAAAGCCGCGGACTCTAAAATCCCCTTTCACGCCTTCGCCGCCTTGAACGTGGAGTCCTGGGAACCCGACGCCTGCCCTCTGTGCCGCCAAGGCCTCCCCATCGTCAAGCCGGGAAGCCGCAAATAAAGGTCCCTCCTGGCCCCCTCAAAGCGGAGGCCGCCAGGATGCGGCGCGCTGATTTTTACTTGATGCTATCACGGAAACGGCGTATAGTATCGAAAAAAAGGAGAGTGAATTTATGACGAGACTACCGCTGGATGCCGATATACTGCCGCCTTCCGATGACAGGCGGAGTGCCTGTTGGAGATTTCAAATTGACTGAATCATACTGAATCATGGAAGGGAATGACTGTGAAGAACATGAAAGAAACACGTATATCCATTATCGGAGCTGGAGCGTTGGGGGGAGCCGTCGCCAGGGGGCTGGCGAAAGCGGGCTGTAAAGTTTTGGCGTCGGATGTGCATCCCGAGCGCTTGGGACATGTGAGCGCGGATGGGGTTCAGCTGATCTCGGACAACGCCAAGGCCGCCAAGAAGGGCGACGTTGTGATGTTTGCCCTGAAGCCTCATCTCATTTTGGATGCCGTCAAGGAGCAAGCGCAATTTTTGGAGGAAAAGCTCTGTATTTCTTTGGCCGCCGCGGTCCCGCTTCACATGCTGCGAACGGCCGTGCCCGGGGCTCGATGGGCTCGGGCGATGACGAATATCTGCGCGGCGATCAACTGCGCCCTCACGGGAGTGACCCGGTCGGACGCCACCACGGACGCCGACATGGCGTGGATGAAAGAGATCTTCGGCCTGCTGGGCCCCGTGGAAGAGTCGGAGGAAAAAAACCTGGACGCGCTGACGGCTTTGACTGGAGCCACTCCCGCGTTCTTCATGTCTCTGATGGAAGCGGCCGCAATGGGCGGCATTTACGCCGGCCTTCCCAAAGACTTGGCTTACAAAGGGGCCATGAGCGCCATGCTGGGGGCTGCGCGTCTTGCCATGGAGGCCGAAGAACACCCGGCGGAACTGCGGGACAACGTGTGCACTCCCGGCGGCATGACCATCGAGGGGGTTTACGAAATCGAACGCGTAGGCGCGCGGGCCGCTGTGATGAAAGCCGTGGTGCTGACGGCCGAAAAAGGACAGGTTTTGACGGACAAGATCATCGAGTCGTTGAAATAAGGGCGGAACGAGTTGTCATGTTATTGTTCGCCACGTGGCTGCACAGAGCCACGTGGCGTCAGTACTCGTTTTTTTGCGGCCCTACCCGATGACGAACATCAGACGATTTTGCCCACCACGGAGAGGAGCTGAGCAACCAGCCAGGACGAGGCGTAGTAGCACATAAATTGCACGCCGGTGTGGACGCCGAAGCGGTTGTGCAAATATCCCCCGAATATGCCAATGGCGAGGGCAATGATTATGCCCAGCAAGCCGGCCTCGTAAAACGCAAGCATAAAGATCAGGCCCAAGAAGGCCCCTATCAGAGCCTCGTGGCTAATCCTGCGGAACATGAACTCCGTCCAGCTGCGGGCCTTTTTAACCGCTATGGGGAAGGCGAACAGCGCGCCGCCCACTATACCGATGATGCCGAAGACGATGTAGTCGGAGAGCGTCAGAAGCTGGGCCAGGTTGTTCAGCGGATCGACCGAAAAACGGGGCGGCGCGTTAAAGAGCGACGCTCCCGGTCCTGCCGCAACGGCGCTCAAGGGCAAGCCCGCGAAGGCCACAAGGGGGATGATGAACTCGCCTATATAGGTGCTGTTGCTCACGCCGTCCTGCACACTGAGGGCGCTCGTGATCTTTTGATACAACTCTTTGCAGCGGCCTCCCGCTATCTCCCCCAACATGACGGTCATGCCCACAGGCGAGAAGGTGAACGTGCAGGCGCCTATAGACGAGAACAACGCCACCTGGCGGGCTTGTTTCGGGGTCACGAGCTTGAAGGGGTTGGGGATCAGGCCGCCGCTCTTCACGTCCGGGGCGAGCCAAATCTCGTTTGGTTTGTCTCTGCCAAGTTCATCCCTCAGCTTTGGGGCAAATACCGTAAAAATTTCCGAGACCATGGGGCCGATCGTTATTCCCATGAATATGGAGATGAACAACGTGTGTCCTACGCCTTCCACCGCCAGCCGCTGAAATCCCTGAATCAGAAAGGCGAATGGTATGATGGCTATGATTGCGGCCCATTTCGCGCTGGAGAGATAGGCCACTATGATTGTTCCTATGGTGAACACCAGGCCGATGTACGGGCTGATCTTCTGGCCGACAGGTGCCAGCAGCAGGGCGAACACCAAGGCCACGGGCAAAGCGCAGATGGTACCGATCATGGAGCCGGCGGCCATCTTGCGCATGGCGACGTGCGGAATTCCAAGCCTCTTCGCCAGAGACGAATACAGAACCATCGGCACCGCCATGGTGCTGCCCGGAAGCGCGGCCATGGCCGTAGGCACAGTGTGGCTGATCTGCATGGCGACGATGATGCCCATGAACCACGCGAACAAAACCGGCCCTGGCAGGCCCATCAAAACGAGTATAAGAGTGATTGGAGCCATGGTGGCGGTTTCGTCTGTACCGGGGATGATGCCTATAATGGTAAAAAGTATGCCTCCCCCCACCGCCGCGATAAAAGCTTGTACATAGACAGACAAAAGGATCGATTCCATTTCTATCCCTCCTTCAACTTTGTTTTATACTCTGGTTTATAATTCGGGGAATCCTCCGGAATCAGAGCGAGCAAACCGTAGAGCTCAAACTCCTCCATCTCTTTTATGAGATCCGAGTCGAGCGTGCGCAGCCCTTCTATCTCTTCCTCTACCGTCATGCCCGCGGCGGCCAGGATATCCTCTATGCTGCTGCTCTCGAATTTCTCCTCGATGATGCGTTTCGGCTTGAATTTGACGGCTGAAATGATCCCGGCCGTCAGGCAGCCCACTATGCCGACCAACAATGAATAACCCTTTGCCAGACCCGGCTCCAAATTAGGAATGTTCAAAAAGATGCTTCTGCCGATCAAATACATTCCCAAAGTAAGCACAACGCCAAGCGCGGACGAGATGAGCAGATGGTTCAGGCTTACCGTATCGCCCCATACTTCGACGTAGGGCTTGACCTCTTTGTTTAGACCCATGACCGTTCCTCCTTTTCCGTTGCTGCCGCTTCGCCGGTTCAAATCACATCCGGCTAGCGCCGCTCAACCCTTGTATTTCTCGACAAGCTCCTCCGCGTAATCCAGCCTCACTTTTTTATCGGCGACCATCTGCTTTACCACCCGCTCCAGCAGTTCCCCAGTAGCGCCGGCCACCGCCGCGATGTTCCGGGCGTGCAACGCCATGTGGCCCTTCTGGATGCCTTCGGTGGCCAGCGCGCGGACGGCGCCCAGGTTCTGCGCCAAACCCACCGAGGCGATGACCTCGCCAAGCTCCGCGGCGGTCTTGACCCCTAGAATCTTGACCGCGATCTGCGCCGCGGGATGAATTTTGGTCGCGCCCCCCACGAGCCCCACCGCCATCGGCAGTTCGATGGTGCCGACGAGGTCGCCGTTGGCGTTCTTCTCCCAGGTGGTCAGCGAGGTGTATTGGCCCGAGCGAGCCGCGTAGGCGTGGGCCCCTGCCTCGATGGCCCGGGTGTCGTTGCCGGTGGCCATTACAACCGGCGTGATGCCGTTCATGATTCCCTTGTTGTGGGTCGCGGCACGGTAAGGGTCGGCCATCGCGAAGGCGTAGGCGACGATGACTCGGTCGACGACGTCCTCGCCTCCCAAAGCCTCCTTACTGACGACGACGCGCGAACGGGCCAGCCGGTGGACCGCCAGATTGGACAAAATGCGCAGGCCCGCCGTTCCCCCCGTGATCTCCTCCAGAAACGGTGAAATGAATTCGGCCATGGTGTTGACGGCGTTGGCGCCCATAGCGTCTAGCGTGTTGACCTTGAGGTGAACGATAACCATCTTACCGACCTGTGAATCGATGACCCGCACCTCCACGTCGGTCATGCCACCGCCGAATTTGACCAGCACGGGGTCCTTCTCGTTGCACATGGCCATGATCTTCTCTTTCTGCTCGAGGATTTTGATCTTGGCGTTGAAGGGGTCGGCGATGTTGATGAGCTGGATCTGTGCGATCATGACCGATCCGCTGTTGCTGGCTGTAAAGCCGCCGTTCAGCCGGGCGAGCTTGGCCATGTTGCTGGCCGCGGCGACAACCGAGGGCTCCTCGATGACCATCGGCACGACATAGTCCTTGCCGTTGACGAGGAAGTTGATCCCTACTCCCATCGGCAGCGCGAACATTCCGATGACGTTTTCGATCATGTGGTCCACCGTGTCCACGCCGATCGCGCCGGGGTCGGTCAAGATATTCCGCTCCTGGTCGGTCAGGTTACAGAACTCGGCTACCTCTTTGAGGCGCTGTTCGGGTGTCAGCTTAAAAAAACCGGAATAGCTGCTGGTTTGCAATGTTGATCATCCTTTCGTTAACGTTCGAGCTCGGGTCCCTGTCTTGGGAATACGCCCGCTGTGGATACTTTCGCTGCGCAGCTGCCGCCCGACAATCTTTTCGACGGTCAGGCCCACCGTCAGCAGCCGGTCGATATCGAGCCCCGTGTCGATGCCCATTTCATCCATCATCACAGCCATATCTTCGGTCGAGACCAGCCCCGTTATGGAAGGGTCCTTGTAGTAGTAGGAGCCGGTGCCGGCTACAGGACAGCCGTCTACAAAGTTGGCCGGCTGGCCGCCTATGCCGCCCATCGTGCCCTCGTAGCGTGTGATGCCGGCCTGGAGCGCCGCCAGAACGTTGGCCAGTCCCCATCCGCGCGTCACGTGGAAATGGGCGATGTGGAGCTCTGGATTGGGAATGGCGTCGAGGATCGAGCTGAAGTATTCGTAGGCCTTGTCGGGCGGTGCCGAACCGTCGTGATCGGCGTGCTCGATATCGTCAGCCCCCAGAGACAGGTAGCGTTTGGTGAATTCGACGGCCTTTTTGAGCTCGGTCGGCCCTTCGATGGGGCAGCCCCAGATGGTCGAGATGGTGCCGTTGACCTTGATGCCGGCGTCGTGGGCCTGCTGGATGCACTTCTCGGTCATGTTCCAGTAATCTTTGTGATCGAGTCCCGAGTTTTTGACCATATGGGAAGGGGAAGTCGACACCATCTGCAAAATGCGCGTCGGGCCATAACCGCGCTTCTTGAGTTCGATAGCGCGCTCTACGGCTTTTTCCCGGATGGTCACGACCGTCAGCTCGACCTCGCCGAGCAGGTGAGCAATCCGCTTGCTGGCGTACAAAAGCCGGAAGAGTTCTTCGCCGTCGGAAAACTGCGGCATCCCCGCGGGGTTACCCAGGTTCGTGACCTCGACATGCCGCACGCCGGCCAGTATCAGCTCCTCCAGGCACCACAGTTTTGCTTTTGTGGGGATGAATTTTTCCTCATGCTGGAAGCCGTCGCGCACGGTGATGTCGCCAATGGTAACTTTTTTGGGGAAAATCATTTCAATTGCCCCTTTCCAACAAGAAAGCGCTAAATAAACAACCCCTGAGGGGCTCCCTCCTGCGCACAAAGACCGCAATGCAACTCTCCGTGGTCAATACGCAACGCCTGCCACCACCTCCCTGGACGGATATGGAAAATTAGGGGAAAAATTACGGAAAGAAAAAAAATTTCTTTGAAAGAGTATATTGAAGAATAGTTACGTCCTTGGCCTTTGATATATTTGATATATTGGATTATTGCTGGGTTTAAAAGGGAGAAAGGAGCAAAATCAAAGGAAACACTATATCTTACGACCATTTTATGCCCGCCTCTTTCGCAGCTTTCGTATTTTTGCATATTGCTCAACTTTCAGTGTGAATTATAACCGACATTAAACGAACGTCAAGGCTATCAATTTCACCTGCGATTAGCAGTAATGACAGCAATGGCTTTCGCTGAATATACGCGGCAAGAGAACGAGTTCTTGCCTTCTGGACATGGAAATTGAGGTTACGGAAGTAGGTCGGAGCCGTATTGAAATGGACGAATGACACCAATATCAACAGGTTAAGGAGAGAAGTCTTCAGCCTCAGCTGAATCCGCTAATTTGGGAGTCCCCCGGCAGAGCCGGGGGTTTACCCAAATTTAATGAGATCAGCCCCCCGCGGCCGGACCCCGATCTACAGCATCCCCAACATGCGCCAGAAGGGTATGCAGGCCCAGAAACCGACGATGCAGATGATCATATAGGCGACGTCCGCGACTATGAACTTTGACATGTCTATATTTTCTTCACCGCCGACCTGCGCGTACCCGATCATGAGGTTGGGATGCACGTACAGGGGGTAGAACACCGCACTGGCGCCGTAGATGACCACGCAGGCGATCCAAGGATCCATGCCGAGATTCGCGGCCAACGGATAAAACAAGGTTATCAACAGGATGTTGGTGGGGACTTGGGCTATCAGCAAGCGCATGATGTAGGTCAGGACGCAGAGCGCCGCCACGAACAAGTATGGACTCGTAAGCCGGCCGGCGACCGGACTCAGCAGCACGCCCAGCCAGGCGGTCAGGCCGACCGATCTGAACACCTGTCCCATGCCGAGTATGAACCCGATAAAGAACATCAGCGGCCACATCATCTTGTTCTGGAACTCTTCCTTGCCGATCACCTTGCAGACCAACACGACCGAGAATCCCAGGAGCGCGGTACTCATGGACGTGAAACCGATCACGCTCTCCAAGATAAAGAGGATCAAGGCGCCGCCCATAACCGCCGCCGTGATTTTTTCGTCGCGGCTCATGGGGCCAAGCTCGGCCATGCGGCTATTGATGTAATCCTTGCTGATGACGGCGACGTCGCGTTCTCTGTAGACGACGAGAATGAAAATCAGGAACAGCGCCAGCATCACTATCGAAAAAGGCAGGGAACGAACGAACCACGTCATCCAAGTATAGGTTGCCTGCGAGTCCTGCGGAAGCAGGCCGAGGGCCATGTAGCCTTGGAAAGAGGCGTTTATGAAGTATTGGCCGCTGATATTCACGCCGAGCCACAGAGCCATCAGCAAGCCGACGCGCCCCAAGCCGCGTTTTTTCAGCTGAAGCTCGTCGGCGATGCCGAGAGCCAGCGGGCTCATGATGGCCATCTTGGCGGTGGTACTCGGAATGAACGGCGAAATGCAGGTACCGACCAGAGCAAAGGCAATAGCCTGTCCTTTGTAAGTGGGTTTGAAAAACTTCAGGAGCAAAACCGATATCCGCTTCAGCAGGCCGCTTTTGCTTACCGCCGCGCCGATGCCGACCACGGACACCACCAACCAGAACGTGGATCCCGCGAAGCCGCTGAATATGTCGCCCAACTTGACTTTGCCGATCACGAACCAACAGAGCGACATGATGAGACAGGTCACATATTCGTCAAAAGGGCGCACGACCCAGTTGAATATGGCCCAGACGGCGATGCTAAGGACGATCATCGATTCGCGGGTCAACGACTCCGGGGGTTGAATGAGTGAAATGACTAAAGCGGCGACTATCGCGACCGCTTCCCAAACAATGTATTTCGTGGGAATCGCGTTTTTTTTCATAACTTCCGCCATGACCTCGCCACCTCTCATCTACAGAATATAGTGCCGTCCCCGCGACCGTCCGCCCCTCCTATCAGCACGCCGTCCTCCGACAGGAGTATGATCTGGCCGCGTCCGAACACGCGGTCGCAATAGGCGCCTGTATAGGCGGTATGGATCGCGATTTTATGACCCTTGCGAACCAAAGCGTCCACTGCAGCGGGATTGAAATGGTCTTCCAAATCGAAATTGAGACCGGCGCTCCAGCAGAAGCGGGGGGCGTCCAGCGCGTCCTGAGGGTTCATTCCGAAGTCCACCATGTTCATGACAAGCTGCGCATGCCCCTGAGGCTGCATGTAACCGCCCATCAGGCCAAGCGGGCCCAGAGGCTTTCCATCTTTCATGAGGAAAGCGGGGATGATGGTCTGATACGGCCGCTTGTGGGGTCCCGCGTTGTTGACGTGCCCTTCTTGGATCGCGAAGCTGGCGCAGCGGGATTGCATGGCCAAACCGTATCCGGGAATGACGACGCCCGAGCCAAAGGGCGTGTAACCGCTCTGAATCATGGAGATCATGTTCCCTTTGGTGTCCGCAGCGGCGAAGTAGCAGGTGTCGGAGCCGGGAGGGTTGCCGGCCTTGAAATCCTGTGCCCGGTCCATGTCGATCAGCGAACGCCGATAGGCGGCGTACCCTTCGTTCAGTAAATCCTCGCAGCTTGCCTGAGTCATGTAGTCCGTGTCGCCGACATATTTTTTCCCGTCGGCGAAGGCTAATTTGAGGGCTTCCATTTGAATATGGAGGGTGCGGGGGGATCCGAAATCGTGCGGCCCAAATTCAAAGCCCTTGAGGATGTTGAGGGCCAAAAGCGCCACTACTCCCTGCCCGTTGGGAGGCAGCTCGCACACGTCATAGCCGCGATAATTTACACTCAGCGGATTATGGAAGATGGAATCGAACTCTTTAAAGTCTTCCATTTCCCACAGTCCACCCGTGCGCTTGGAGTAGTCCACGATGGCTTCGGCGATTTTCCCGCTGTAGACGGACTCGCCGTTGGATTCCACGACTTCGCGCAGAAAACGCGCCATCTCGGGGAATTTGCACAGCTGTCCGGGCGCGGGCGCCTTGCCGTCCCTGAACCAGAGCTTTTTGAAATCGACGGTTTGCTCCGGGTTGAGAAGCGGGCTGATCATGGCCAGCCTTGTGTCGAAGGATCCCACCACGTACGGAGTCATTGGATGCCCTTCTTCCGCGTATTCGATGGCAGGTCGCGCGACGTCGGCCAAAGTGAGGTTCCCGAATTTTTCAACCAGATTGACCCAGCCGCGCACGCAGCCGGGGATGGTCGTGCTGTCCCAGCCCGAACGCGGCATCGCGGCATAACCTTTGCTCTTGATGTACTCGCTAGTCAGGGCGCGGGGGCTCCAACCGGATGAACTCATGCCATGCAGCCTGTCCTTGGCCCAGAAAATCGCGAAATTATCGCTGCCGTACGTCGTGGCGGCCGGCTCTACCAAAGGAAGCGTCATCGCCATGGCCACGCAGGCGTCAATGGCGTTGCCGCCCTGGTACAGCATACGCAGCCCCGCTTCCGCAGCCAAAGGATGCGTGCAGGCCACCATGCCGTTCTTGGAGTAGACCGTCCTGCGGCGCGAGCCGAAATGATACATGTGATGGTCAAAGTTCATCATTGGGACATCCCTCTCTTTCATAATAACGCAACCGTTCTCATAATGCCGATTCTCCAACTACAATCGCCATAAAATCACCGCAAGCTTCCTTGCCAACGCTACTACCTGTGTCTTTCCACTGTGACTCGAGGCCCGATGATAAAATTCCGATGCCCATTTCTCCTTTCTTCCTTATGATAGTTGTGGTTTAACCGGCAGCGGTCACTGCCTCTTTAAGAATCGCGAACGCGGTGTCGCAGTCGTTTTTCGTGACGATCAGCGGCGGCAGTAT